>WRAA01000100.1 GCA_009780445.1 Defluviitaleaceae bacterium | reverse complement strand
CGCCATACGTCGTCAGTGTCAAACTTGCGAACCACTGCGGGTTCGCGGCGTTTGCCACTTCCTAGTCTGGCGAAAAAATCACTCGAAAATCCGCTGGAAGCGGGTTTTCAAACACGCCCTAGGCATAGTTACACTGTAGTGTTAAAATTTATCTATTAGGGGGCGTAGTAACATGAAAGATCGGTTCAGCGCAACATTCTATAAACGGAGCATAGCGTTATTGGTGGCCTTCGTCATGTTTGTGGGGACATTCCTTGCCTACACCATGCCGGCAAGCGCCGATATCGCGGAGGGCGGATATTCCTATGGCGCGGAGGCCGGCTTTGGCTCCGGCGGCGAAGGAAGTAACGCGGGCAACGAGAGCAACGAAGGCGACGAGAGCAACGAAGGCAACAAGAACAACGAAGGTGACGAGAACAACGAAGGCAACGAGAACAACGAAGGTGACGAGAACAACGAAGGTGACGAGAACAACGAAGGTGACGAGAACAACGAAGATAACGAGAACAACGAAGATAACGAGAACAACGAAGACTACGAAGATGACGATAACGCCGAAGGCGAAGAATATACAGAAGGCGATGAGGAAACCGCGAGCGCGTTAGCGCCGGGCGGCGAAGAATACGCCCTGCCCGCCCTCACTGCGCTGCAGATGGGTGCAGATGCCGTTATGACAACCGCTACGCAGAACATTCAAATAGTCGTTGATCATCACATGATCAAACTCAGACCGGGACCAAACGGAGAATTTGTTCGAGGACGCTTAAATCCTAATCGGGAGGCTACGTTTCACAGGCAATATACCGACGTATGGCTTTCGCCTGCCGGTACCAATAGATTTATGGGTACGCCCATATCGCAGCCTCAAGCCCTAGCTTATGCCCGTATAGGAGATCCCCGTGATCTTAATATAGCATTTACTCAATGGGATGCACCCGAACTGGTTAGGTTTTTAGACACAGCCGGTAACGAGATCTCGCGCAATAGCGGAGTGAACGATGTGTCCGTGTTTGGCAACCTCCCCACGAACACGAATACTCTGGTCGTATTCGATTTCGATTTTGAGTATATTCCGGATGACGTAGCGTACATTGTGCTGAACGCACTTTGGCAGCCAGTAGAAACTCTTGCTTGTACGTTTTCGGGCAGTACCTATTATATTCCCGTGCTGGTGGATCACTTCGAAGTGGAATTTGGTTACCCGCAAAACCGCTTGAATAACTATGACCCCCTTAATACGCAGAGATCCATAGTGGGTCATATAACACTCCAACATAGAGTACCACAACGCACCATTGACAGCATATTTTTTAGATACACTTATGATTATTGGGCCGATTGGGGCGACTACAGAACTCCCTATCGCCAGTATATAGGCGGATCGGCAGCTTTAGACGCACATTTCAACAGAGCCGATGCAGACTACTTAGCCCGTTTTGAAGATGCCGGGTTAAGCTTCGCCACGTGGGAACTTGATGAAAGCGTAAGGTTCTATCGTGACGGACTCCTTACTGCTGATAGGGAGAGAACAGACACGGATGACGTTGTAAGTGATGTTGATACGGTGAACTATCACTTCACCGGTGCCGGCATATCACAGCCGGTACGCGGCATTACATTCACAGATACCCGCACACTAGACGTAAACGGCGTGGGCGTGGGTGTGTGGGACGATCGTGTTACGCATATCGTCATTGACGCGCTCTGGCACCGTCTGCCGCCCAGGGTTACAACAGAACCCGGGGAACGCGAGATCCGTGTACTTGTGGATCACTTCGAGGTAGACCGCGAGACAGGGGCGCGCGTGGCGACCCCGGAACTTAACGACACGCCGTATTTAGTCGGCACGATAACGCAGAGTTATGTGCGGCACTATTATAACGGCAACCACACCCATACGGAGTTTGGGGCGGGAAACCTGTCTGTCGGGAATGTCAGAGTAGCCTCCGACGACAACGAAGACCCCGACAGCGTGTACGCCCGTTATGAAGATAACTTTGCCGACCTTGTGTTCAGAGCCTGGGATGCTGCGGCCTCTGCCCGCTTCTATGATGAAGCCGGCATAACGGTTGCCGCTCCGGGGGCTTCCGTAGTCCTTGGCGGATTATTAAGCTTTGCTCCGGAGCGTGCCGTCAGCTTAAACACCATGCCCCACGCAGATGTCGAGCATATTATCCTGGATGTGCTGTGGCACCGCGCCGCGGATGACGAGTATCCCGCGGTGTCTATCGAAAAGGATGTCTATTCGATAGGCGGCACGCCGGTAACATCCGCGCCCTTTGAAGCCTCGCCGGGGGATGTTATCGTCTACACAGTCACAGTCAGGAACAAAGGCAGCGTGTCGCTTACAGACGTTGTGCTTACGGAAACGATCGACGGCGTGTGGAGCAACACCGGCGGCAACACCTACGCCATCAACAACGCGCTGCGGACAGTCACGATACCCATGTTGCTCCCCGGCCGGTTCCGCACCTTCGAGTTTACCTACACCGCAACGGAGGCCAGCTTTACGGAAGGCGAGCTGCACAACATCGTCACAGTCACCACCAACGAGACCGACCCGGAAGATGACGACGCGCTGGTGACTGACCCTTCCACGCCGGAAGTCACTACGACGCCCGAAGTTACTACGACACCCGGAGGCACCACGCCGCCCGGAGTTCCGCTCATTACAACGCCCGAAGGCACCACACCGCCGGAAGGCAGCGATAACGGCGGCGGCCCGCCGATAGTTAACCCGCCCGCGCTGGAAGTCACCGCGCCGCCCACCGAGGAAGTAACCGCTCCGGAAACTACCACGCCGCAAGATAACTTCCCGGGAGGCGACACGCCCGATGGCGACACACCCGAAGGTGGCGTTACGGAAGGCGGCACGCCCGATGGCGGCCTAACGCAAGGCAACACGCCCGATGGTGTCACGCTGGGAGGTGCCGCGCTTACGCTGACGGAAACCTCCGTTAACGGACTGCCGCCGACCACCAACGAGCTTGTTCCGGGCGAGGAGGCCGACCGGTGGATAGAGCTTGACGACGACGGTGTGCCGCTGGGCACATGGGTCTGGGATGACGATGAGGACGAGTGGATCTTCCTTCCCATGGATGTTCCCCCGGGCGCGATGATGCCCGGCACAGGCTTGGCAAGCAACATGATGCTGAACATCCTGCTGCTTGGCCTGTCCGCAGCGATAGCCGCCGCGGCCGCCGTTGCGATACGCAACACGCGGAAGGCACGGCCGGGCAAGTAGCTTCGCCAAAGCTTGCTAACTAAAACTATGACCCGCACAGATATGCTCGTCTGTGTGGGCTTTTATCGTACTAATTATGTAAGTTACGCTTGCAATGCGGGAAAAACTTTGGTATAGTTGTAGTAAGAGCTTGTCACAAACTTTACAAGATTGTTACATCATTCGACACTCGTAGACTGCGGGGTGATTGTGTTGCCGAAAGACTTGCTGAAAATTGTCTCCAACAGGCTGGTGATGCTCTGCGCGCTGGTATTGGTCATGTTCTACATGGTTACGGCGCGGCTGTTTGAGTTGCAGATTATTCGGGGCGCGTACTTCCTTAACGAGCTTAACGTAACGTCGTTCCAGAGGCTGGAGCTTAGCGCGCCGCGCGGAACAATCTACGACAGGCTGGGCCGCCCCTTGGCCATTAACATAAGCGAACATGTAGTTATGGTGGACCCGGCGGCGGCGATAAGCCGCGGGGCGCACATGAACGATGTAGCCGCGGACTTGCTGGCCTTGCTGGAGGAACACGGCGAGAGCGTTATCGACGCCTTCCCCATCCACATTCCGGCGAACCCGGCGGAGCCGATGGAATTCCTGTTCGGCGGAAGCGAGGCACGCGAGAGGCTGTGGAAGAGCGACATGACCGTGGCCGAGGACGCAACGCCCGAAGAGGCCATGGTGCGTCTGCGCCACATCTTCGCCATACCGGCGGAGCTGACGGACTACGAGGCGCGGGGCGTAGTGGCCTTCCGCTCCGCCGTGTTCCGGAACCGCTTCCGCCAAACGGAGCAGATTCTGCTGGCCTCCAACGTATCCTTCGACACGGTTGTCGCCGTGTCTGAAAATTCCGACAGGTTCCCGGCGATATTCATTGACGCGGATTCTGTGAGGTACTATCCGGGCGGGCGTTATGTCAGCAACATCGTGGGCTACCTTGGGCGCATTAACCAGCAGCAGCTGGCACAGCTGGCCGCGCAGGGTTACGGCCCCCACGACCGCATTGGCATGGCGGGGCTGGAGGCCAGCTTTGAATCGAGCCTGCGCGGCAGAAGCGGCGAGCAGATCGTGGAGGTGAGCGCGGTCGGCCGGCCGATACGTTATCTTGACCCTACGCCGCCCGTACAGGGGGACAGGCTGTTCACCACCATTGACTTGCAGCTGCAGATCGAGACATACTACATCCTGCGCGACCAGCTGACGCAGACCATCATCAACAAGATGACAACCCCGGACGCGCCGGACTTTATAACTCACGACATGTTCTTTGCCTCCATGGCGCGAAGCAACAACATTCCCATAACGGAGATCCGCAACCCGCGCAACGACGGGCCGCATGTGTCGCAGATACGGGAGTTCCTGCTGAACCAGTTCCAAGAGATAACCCACGGATACACAGAGGACGGCCGGGCATTCCTGATCCACAACGACCCGCCGACCGACGACGAACTGCGCGCGAAGTTTATCGAGGCCATAGAAAATATCGAGTTTGGCGCGACTCACATGCTTATGACCCTGTATGAACTGGGAATAATAGATGTGGAGGAAGATTTTGCCGATAACCTCTTGGCGCGGCGTATCACTCCCCAGCAGGCCATACTCTCCCTTCTGCGCGACGGCACGATAACCCCGCAGATGACGGGGCTCGACCCGTCCACGGGTTCTGTGGTGGTGGTGAACGTGGCCACGGGTGCCGTGCTTGCCGCCGTGGGTTATCCCACCTTTGACGCAAACCGCCTGTCAGGCCCCGGCAGCGCCGAATACATCGGGCGGCTAAACGCCGACACACACTCATCCCCGTGGATAAACCGCCCCTTCATGGAGGCGCGTGCGCCCGGGTCTACGTTCAAGCCCATAACCGCGGTGCTGGGCATGGAGACGGGTATCATCGGCCCGCTTACCCTCATTCGCGACGGCGTTGTGTTCACAGCCGCCGGGCGGCCGTATTCGCGCAACTGGTCACAGTATTCCTTCGGATATGTGAATGTGAATATCGCCATGGCCGCGTCCATCAACTATTTCTTCTCGGAGATAGGCTGGAGGCTCGGCAATTCGCAGGAGGCCACGCAGAACGTGGCGACACAGGCCTTCATACGCTTTATGAGCGACTTCGGCCTAAACGACAGGTCCGGCGTGGAAATTGACGAATACCGCGATACCCTGCCGCGTGATCTGCTCGCGGTCAGCAGCCCGCAGTTTAAGGAATTTATGACGCGGCGCGTGAACCCTAACGCCAACCGTCTGCAATACGGCTGGTTTGACGGCGACATAGCCCGCACGGCCTTCGGCCAAGGCGCGAACAACTACACAGCCGCGTCCATGGCCAAGGTGTTTGCAACCTTTGCGTCGGAGGGCGTGCGCCGCCAGCTTAGGCTTATGGACAGGATAGAGGACAGCCGCGGGGAAGTGCGCCGCCGCTTCCCGCCGAATGTGGAGGCTATCGTGGCCGCAAACCCCGAAACCTTCCGACACATAAACCGCGGCCTGCTCTACGTTACACAGCACAGGCAGGGCACGGCAACCGCAATCTTCGAGGACTTCCACATAGACGTGGCGGGCAAGACAGGCACGGCGGAGCAGATTACGGGAAGGCCGAGCCACACAAGCTTCGGCGGTTTCGCGCCCTACGACAACCCGCAGATCGCCGTATATGTGGTAATACCGTTCAGCGATACCCCCACAACCCGCTCGCCGGCGACACAGGTCGCGCGGGATGTTATAGCAGCATTTTTCGCGTTTGAGACATATGACGAAGGCCGGCAGATCGTGCGTACGCTGCTGCCATAATATCGTCGCAGAGGACCGGAGGCCAAGTTGACAACTAATATCGTAATGTTTAAGCGCGGGCGTGACGCCATAGTGATTATATTGGATCCGGATGCCGACTTCGACAGGCTCAAGACCGTGCTTAGGGGCAAGGTTGGCGAGGCTAACAGGTTCTTCGGCGGCGCAAGCTCGGCCATAACTTTCAGCGGGCGGGAGCTTACAGAGGCGCAGGAAGGCGAACTGCTGGAGATCCTGGCCGAAAATTCGAATCTGGACATAACCTTTGTCCTGCGCGAAGACAGCGAGAAGGCCGCCAAGGAGCCGCCGCCGCTGATGGTGCTTCCCGGCGAACCAACGGAGAAGGCCGTCGGCGCGGACGACAGATACGGCGGCCGGCGCGCTGATCCCCCGGCAAAACGCCCCGCATACGGCCCGCTGGTGGATCTCACCGCAAAGCTGCCCGCGTTGGGCGGCGCGGCCAAGGTGTTCGACATACTGGAGCATAACACCAAGTTCCAGCACGGCAGCCTGCGCTCCGGGCAGATCATACGCTACCGCGGCTCCGTCGTGGTGCTGGGGGATGTTAACCCGGGGGCGGAGATCTTGGCGGAGGGTAACGTGATCGTGCTGGGAAACCTCAAGGGGCTGGTACACGCCGGCTGCATGGGTAATCCCAAGTGCTTCATCTGCGCGATCAACCTCACGCCGTCCCAGCTGCGCATCGCCGACAAAATCACCTACATGCCGGGCGACGCCAAGAACGTATGGGGCGGCACGCCCCAGTACGCATTCATCAGCGACGGGCAGATCTACATCTCGCCGCTGGTTGACGACTAGTTCCGGAGGTACATTAACATGAACGAGAAGGCTAATCAATACTGGTGTAAATTCTGGCAGGGAAAAGAAATGCCTGAGTCTGTAAAGGCCGAGCAATTCGGATTTGACCCGGACATACTTGCGCAATTAGTTATCGAAGGGAAGAAAACAGCAACAAGCAGTGCATATGTATTATACGAATTGGAAAACGAACAGATCCCTGCAATTGATTCATACCGTATCATTTTGAACAGCAATGAAGAACCCGTTGCGATCATAAAAAATGTTGATGTCCGGATATTGCCTATGAATAAAGTTCCGCACGAACATGCAATTGCCGAAGGCGAAGGCGATTTGAGTTATGAGCATTGGCGGAACGGCCACAAAACCGCATTTACGATGGATTTAGAGGAACACGGCATGGCGTTTTCAGAAGATATGCTTGTAGTCTGCGAACGGTTTGCGCTCGTTGACGTCAAAACCATCGCGCTATAATATACGCACAGATGGGACTTATGTTGTTAGGGCGTGTTTGAAAACCCCATTCTGGCGTATTTTCGGCAAATTTTCCGCCGTGCGTCGTCAGCTTTTTCCTACGCTGACGCTCCGGATGCTAGACGTGTGCCACCGGCACACAGCATTCTT
>WRAA01000099.1 GCA_009780445.1 Defluviitaleaceae bacterium | reverse complement strand
TTTCCGCCATACGTCGTCAGCGTCAAACTTGCGAACCACTGCGGGTTCGCGGCGTTTGCCACTTCCTAGTCTGACAAAAAAATCACTCGAAAATCCGCCGGAATGGGGTTTTCAAACACGCCCTTATACGGACTTGCAATCTTAACAATGCTTGGCGAATGGGCACAGATGCTGAGCGAACGCGCCCTGTGCCCATGAGGTTAGCGTTGTTTAGATTGCAAGTCCGTATAACATGAGGCAACGCAAAAAAGGGCTGTATATGCCGCAAGGCACAGCCCTTATAGTGAATTAAGTTGAAAATCGGCTTCTGTCTGCGCCTAAACGCGCCTCTCATAGGGCAAAAACCGCCCTGTTGCCGGTAGACCCGGAGCCGCGCGTCCAGGCTTGACACAAGGCCGTTTTCAACTAAATTCACTATATGTGCTTGTATCACTGCTCCATCTGCTTGCCGAGAAACCCGGCCGCGGTCTGAGCCAGCTTGCCTTCCACCTCGCCCATCTTCTTATCGCCGGAGAGGAAGATAATGGCTCCCAGCACGTCGCCTTCGGATATTATCGGGGTTATCAGCTCGTGTTTGTAGGCCTGTTCGGAGTCGTCCTCCAGTATCGGAACAAAGTTGCTGTCGCCGCGGGCGGCCGACAAGACGTTGCGCTGATTTATCACCTTCTCGAGAGAGGACGATATGTGCTTCTCCAGGAATTCCTTCTTGGCCGCTCCCGAAACCGCGATGATCTGATCCTTGTCAACGATACACGTGATATGCCCGGATGTTTGCGACAGGCTTTCGGCATATTCCTTTGCGAACGCGCCGAGTTCGCCTATCGGGGAATACTTCTTCAAAATGATTTCGCCTTCGCGGTCCGTAAATATCTCAAGAGGGTCACCCTCTCGTATTCTTAGTGTTCTGCGTATTTCTTTGGGAATAACTACTCTGCCCAAATCGTCTATCCTTCGGACAATACCCGTTGCTTTCAAGAAAATTCCTCCTTGTGTAGCAGTTCCGCTTGACTGTCAAGCAGAACTGCATTAGTGTGATCACGCTTCAAATTTTTATCTCTTACGCCCCTGAAAGTTATCCGGTTTTCTTCCAAAATTAGTATTTGACAATTTGCGAAATTTTATGCTAACAAAAAAAACCGCGTTATAATAACGCGGTTTAGGGGCTGTGGTTGTGTCGGCGCAGGTCTACCCGGCCGTCCTTGCGGAAGACTATGCCTTCGGCCTCGAGCAGGGCGCGGCGTACTCCGGCGTGTTCGCCGCCGGTCACTGTGCCGTCGGCCATCACCACACGCTGCCAGGGCAGGTGTTCCGGGCAGTGGCGCATCGCCCAGCCCACGGCTCTGGCCGCGCGCGGGTTGCCCAGTGCGCGAGCCAGCTGGCCGTAGGTCGTGACCTTTCCCAAGGGAATTTGTTCCACCAAGGCGTATACGCGGCTGTAGAAGTGTTCCATGGCAACTGCGCGGCTACTTCAAGGCCATGTGCAGGATCCGGTTGGAGCGTTCGAAAAAGGAGGCCATGGCGTCGGCGTCCAGCGGCTTGTGGCTCATCTGCGCAAGGTCGTAGATCTGCTTGGCGATGATCTCCACATCGGCGGAGCGCGTCTCGTCGTCGGCAAGCTCCACCAAGGACTTCACCAGCGGCGAATTCGTGTTGATGACCAGTGTCGTCTCCTGCGCGAACATGCCGGGCGGCAGCGCGCCGGCGCTGCCGAACATCTTGGACATTTCCTCCATGCGGCGGCCCTGCTCCGATTGCAGCATTACGGCGGATACGCCGGCGGCCTTGATGTTTTCGGCGGAGACCTTCAGTTCTTCGTTGCCGAGATGCTTGCGGAAGAGGGTCTGGAGCTGTTCGCCAAGGGCGGCGGTGTCCTCTCCCTCTGTCTTGAGCGCGCCGGAGAGTTCCGAGTCTATGCGCTTGAAGCGCACCGACGAATCATAGCTTTCAACGTAGGACACAAAGGGGTTGTCCAGGTTTGTGGAAAGTATTGCCGCGTCCATGCCCTCTTCGCGGAACATCTTGATGTATGCGGCCTGCTGCGCCTCGTTGCTGACGTAGTACACGTTGTCGCCGGTCTTGTCCTTGTTGCGCTCCTTAAATTCGTCGATGGTGTTGTACTCGCCGGACAGAGTTTTCAGCAGCAGCGCGCCCTTCATCTTGTCGTAGAAGTCTCTGTCCTTGATGCAGCCGTACTTTATGAACGGGCTGATATCGCCCCAGTATCCGTCGTAGGCCGCGCGATCCTTCTTGAAGATGGACAGCAGCTTGTCGGCCACCTTGCGCGTGATATAGCCGGACATCTTCGAGACATTGCTGTCGTTCTGCAAGAACGAGCGCGACACGTTCAGCGGAATGTCCGGGCAGTCCAGGGTGCCCTTGAGAAGCAGCAGGAACTCCGGTATAACTTCCTTGATGTTGTCCGCCACGAACACCTGGTTGTTGTAGAGCTTGACCTGACCTTCGATGTACTCCAGCTCGTTCTTCAGCCGCGGAAAGTATAGTATGCCCTTTAGGCGGAAGGGATAGTCCATGTTCAGGTGGATCCAGAACAGGGGGTCTGCGAAGTCGCTGAACACCTTGTGGTAGAACTCCTTGTACTCCTCGTCGGTACACTCGTTCGCGGGTTTGAGCCACAGCGGCGACTTGTCGTTCACAGGTTTTGCGGCGGGCTTGCCGGCCTCCGGCGTGTCGTTGATCACGATCTCGTCGGGATCCGCGTCGGTGTCGGCGGAAGCGTCGGGGGTGGTATCATCGGAATCCGGTGTGTCGGACGGCGGTTTCACGGCCTCCAGATATATGTCCACCGGCATGAAGCCGCAGTACTTGCGCAGCATCTGGCGCAGCTTGTGTTCCTCCAGAAACTCTTGGCTGTCCTCGTTGATGTGCAGGGTGACGGTTGTGCCGCGCGCGGAGCGTTCGCCCTCGTCCATGCTGTACTCCACGCCGCCATCGCAGCTCCAGTGCGCCGCCTTCTCGCCCTCGCGGTACGAAAGCGTGTCGATCTCCACCCGCTCCGACACCATAAAGGCCGAGTAGAAGCCCAGCCCGAAGTGGCCGATGATCTCGCCTGACGCGGCTTCCGTTTCCTTATATTTCTCCAGAAACTCGCTCGCGCCGGAGAAGGCTATCCGGTTGATGTATGTGCGAACCTCGTCCGCCGTCATGCCGATGCCGTTGTCGATAATCTCGATGGTTCTGCCGGCCTTGTCCACCACTATGTCCACGCGGTAGGTTTCGTCCGCACCTACGCCCGGCGCGTCGCCCATCTGTGCCAGCTTTTTAAGCTTAGTCACCGCGTCCGACGCGTTGGACACCAGCTCGCGTATGAAGATGTCTGTGTCGGAATACAGCCACTTCTTGATTATCGGCATGATGTTCTCGCTGTTTATCGAGAGATTTCCCTTTTCAAGGCTCATATTAGCCACTCCTTTGTGTTAAAATAGTCCACAACATTGTAGTACATCACGCGCGGCTTGTCAACAATATTTTAGCACTCATCACAGACGAGTGCTAATAGGTATGTTGTGTTGTGCGAAGAAGGCCTCTATGTAGTCGTCCCACACGCCCTCCACCGATTTGTCCAGCGCGAAGTTTTTCTGCGACGCGCCCGTGGTGATCTGCGCTTCGTCCAACTCGTAGTTTATGTTTAGGAAGAGGGCGGCGGCGTTTGGGTGCAGCTGCGCGGCGGCGGCAGAGGGGTGCGACAGCGTGATGCGTATGAGCCGCGGGCGTTTCCTGCCCTTGATGAAGTCCACGGCGAAGGGCTTGAGCCTGCCCCACGCGCAGTAGGCCGCGTCGGTGTCTGTGCCGTCGAAGTCCTTGTCGAGCGCGCCGCTTATGCGAAACTCCGTGAACGTGCAGACCTCCAGCCCGCGAACCTCGAACGTATCGAACACAGCCTCCTTGAACAGCCGCGCCATAAACACGTTAAGCTCCGGATCCGTTATCCTGTATATCAGCATTTTCACCGCTCCTTCGACAAAGTTCGATACAGTATATCATCCCGGCGCGACAAATTCAATGTTTTGAACAAAATGGCTTGAAAAATGTTCCGGACTGTGGAATAATACAGGCATGACTAACGACAAGGAGGCATTTATGCCCGAGAAATTGGACTCTACAGGAAGCTTTATCCATCAGCATATACGGACAGACCTTGGAGACGACACCCACCGCATACACACGCGCTTCCCGCCGGAACCCAACGGATACCTGCACATCGGCCACGCAAAGGGCATCTGCATAAACTTCGGCATGGCAAAGCTCTACGGCGGCAAGTGTAATCTGCGCTTTGACGACACAAACCCCGCGAAAGAGGACATAGAGTATGTTAACGCCATTATCGAGGACATCAAGTGGCTGGGCTTCGACTGGGAAGAGCGGATGTACTACGCGTCGGACTACTTCGGCAAGATCTATGAGATTGCGGAATCGCTGATACTCAAGGGCAAGGCCTTTGTGTGCGACCTTACGGCGGCGGAAGTTGCGGAGTACCGCGGCAGCCTGTCGCAGCCGGGGCGGCCAAGCCCCTACCGCGACAGGCCGCCGGAGGAAAGCCTGGGTCTGTTCCGCCGCATGAAGGCCGGCGAATTCCCGGACGGCGCGCGAACCCTGCGGGCGAAGATCGACATGTCGTCGCCGAACATCAACATGCGCGACCCCGTGATATACCGCATAAGCCACACAACGCACCACAACACGGGCGACGAGTGGTGCATCTACCCGATGTATGACTATGCCCACCCGCTGGGCGACGCTATCGAGGGCATTACGCATTCCATGTGTTCGCTGGAGTTCGAGGATCACCGCCCGCTGTACGACTGGTGCGTGAGGGAGGCCGGGTGCTTCGAGATTATCCCGCGGCAGATCGAGTTCGCCAAGCTGCGCCTTACCAATACGATCATGGGCAAGCGGTACCTAAAGGCCTTGGTGGACAAGGGCGAGGTGGACGGCTGGGACGACCCGCGCCTTGTGACATTAAGCGGGCTGCGGCGGCGCGGGATCACTGCGGCGGCCATCCGCGAGTTTTGCGATTCTGTGGGCGTGGCCAAGGCGGAGTCCGTGGTGGATTACGCACAGCTGGAGCATTTCGCGCGGGAGGATCTCAAGGGGTTGTCCAAGGTGGTGATGGCCGTGCTGGAGCCTGTGAAGCTGGTGATCGCCAACTATCCCGAAGGCCGGCACGAGATGATGACCATTGAGAACCACGCGGAGGACGCGGCCATGGGTACGCGTGAGGTGCCCTTTGGGCGCGAGCTGTATATCGAGCGCGCAGACTTCATGGAGGACGCGCCTTCGAAGTTCCACCGCCTTACGCCGGGGCGCGAGGTGCGGCTCAAGGGCGCGTACTTCGTCGCATGCACCGGCTGTGTGAAGGACGCTGACGGCAATGTCACAGAAGTACACTGCACCTACGACCCCGAGACGCGCAGCGGCTCCGGCTTCGAGGGGCGCAGGGTGAAGGGCACCATACACTGGGTCAGCGCGGAACACGCGGTCGCCGCGCAGGCGCGGATCCTCGAGCCTCTGGCCTTTGACGACAGCGCGAGCGACAGCGGATACACCGCCAACCCGAATTCTGTGTGTGTGCTGAATGTGCAGGCCGAACCTTCGCTGGCGGCGGCGGTACACGGAGACAGATTCCAGTTCATCCGCAACGGCTACTTCTGCCTTGACGCGAAGCTCTCCAAGCCCGGCGCGCCGGTGTTCAACCGGACTGTCGCGCTTAAATCGTCATACAAACCGTCGTGACGGGCGTTCGTAAGCTTGCCGCCGTACTGGCCGCCCTGCTTGTTATGTCCTGCGCGCTTGCCGAATCTGTGCCGGCGCGGGAGGCGCGGGGCGCGGCGTTTGCGGCGGGTGTCGGCTCCGGCTTTGCCGTGCGGCCGGACGGCGTGCTGGTGGCCTGGGGGCGGAACTCCTTCGGCGAACTGGGCGACGGAACAACAGTGGACCGGCACAGCCCCGTAACCGTGATGGAGGGCGTGGCCGCAGTGGCCTCAGGCTTTACGCAGACCGCGGCCGTCACGGCAGACGGGGAGCTGTGGCTCTGGGGGCACGACCCGCGCTGCACCGTTCCCGTGAAGGTGAAGGACGGCGTGCGCTACGCGGCGGTGGGTTCAACACTTGTGATGGCCATAGACCTTGGCAACGGGCTGTGGGTGCGCGGCCTTGCCGGCGACCCGGCCGCCTTCGTACACGTGATGGACGGCGCGGCGGCGGTGTCTGTGGGGTCTGCCGCGTCAGCCGGGGTTGAGTCCGCCATGGTTATCGACACGCAGGGCGTGCTGTGGCAGTGGGCGGACGCGGATTACGCCGCGCCGGTGCGTATAGCGGAGGATGTTGTTAGCGTTTCGGCGGGTGTCGGCAATGTAATGTTTATTGACGCCGCCGGCAATCTTTGGGGCTTCGGCAGCAACTCCTTCGGCGAGCTGGGCGATGGCACCACACAACCCGCGGACAGCCCCGTAATGGTGATGGAGGGCGTGGCCGCGGTGGACGCGGGCGTGTTCTATACCCTCGCGGTGCGCACGGACGGCAGTCTCTGGGGGTGGGGCGGCAACTGGTTCGGCAACCTGGGCGACGGCACAACCGACACCGCGCACGAGCCTGTCCGCATAATGGACGACGTTGCGGCGGTCTCTACGCACAGCAACCACACCATGGCTCTGCGCACGGACGGCAGTTTGTGGGCGTGGGGGCTGAACGAGCGCGGCCAGCTGGGCGACACCACCACGGCTCCGCGGCACAGCCCGCTGAAAATCGCCGACGCTTTGCTGCGCTTCCAACACGCGCGGGCCGTGCCGACACGCCCCGCCCTGACGGTTAACGGCGAGTACACACAGCTTAACGCCTACAACATCGGCGGAAGCACCTTCTTCCGCCTGCGCGATATCGCCCACGCCCTGCGCGGCACCGGCGCGAGCTTCGGTTTAGGCTGGGACGCAGAGGCCAACGCAATCACAATCACCCGCGGCGCGGAATATGACCGGACCGGCGGCGAACCGCGCGAGACCGGCTCCGATGCCGTAGTCGCAAGGCCTTCGCCGGCCGCGGTGAACCTTGACGGCGAGGCGGCCGGCCTTATCGTCTACCACATCGCCGGCTACAACTACTTCAAACTGCGGGAGCTGGGCGGTGTGCTGGGCTTCGGCGTAGACTGGGACGAATCTTCCCGAACCATCTCGATCACCACCGGTAAGGGTCTTACAGACCCTTACGCCACGGAGACAGACCTTGACTGAGTGTCTGTAAGCAAGTAACTTCCCAAGCTTCCGCAGGATTTTTGTGCGGATGCAAGGAAGTGACGACGACGCGAACCCTTGCGGTTCGCTGGGATGCTGTGTGCCGGTGGCACACGCTTAGGGCGTGTTTGAAAACCCCATTCCGACGTATTTTCGGTGCTTTTTCCGCCATACGTCGTCAGCGTCAAACTTGCGAACCACTGCGGGTTCGCGGCGTTTGC
>WRAA01000098.1 GCA_009780445.1 Defluviitaleaceae bacterium | reverse complement strand
CGCGTCACAATGTCCGACAAGCTCTGCCCGGCCTGCATGATGTTGAGGTCGTAGTCCGGCGTTATGCCGAACACCTCCAGCACCTGATCCAGCATCTGCCTGTGCTGTGCCGTCACGCACACAACAGGCTCGAACTCGTCCGCGCGCTCCCGCATTTCGTTGATGACGGGTGCCATCTTTGTGGCCTCCGGCCTTGTGCCGAATACGCTTAGCACCTTGATACGCTTCATTCGTCCGTAGGCTCCTTTTCTTCCTGTGCTTCGTGCCGGCGCAGCTTCTCCTGCAGCATCTCCACCGCGCGTTGATTCGCCAAGGCTTCGTCGGCCGCCGCCGTATCCGCGGCGGTCTCGGGCGGCGAAGCCTCCTGTTCGATAACTTCCGGTGCGGAAACCTGCGGCACAGGCTCCCGCGCGGGCTGTTGGCCTGTCTCCGGCGAAAGGGCGTCCGCCGGCCAGCGTCTGACCGTCTTCGCCGCGCCGACGGCACTGTTTACGACGGCCTTGCCCAGCACCTTCTTGCGGTTGGCCTTCAGGCGCACCGTGGCTCTGCTCTGCTTGCGCGGCTTCGCGGGCTTCTCCGGGGTTGGCGTGGGCGCGTTTGCGTCGTGCGCCTTTCGCAGCTCGCGCTGGCGGCTTTTCAGGTCATTCAGGCGTTTGTCGAGCTTCACGCGGTGTATTCCCATGTCCACGATCGGCTTCCAGTCCAGAGCGACCTTGATGGCCTCCAGCTCTTCCTCCGTCAGCTCGTGGGACGACTTCCCGCCGAGCACCTGCTTCGCATAGGTGTAGGACGCGTCCCGTGCGTGGATCGTGGAGATTACAATGCCGTCCTCGTTTTCGTCCAGCAGGGCAAGGGCAAAAGACAGATCGCCGCCCATTTCCTCGAAGGGATTGTAGCGCACCACACCGATCTTGCGGATGCACGTCACCATACGCGCGTTAATATCGTCTATCAGCGCGAGAGACTCGTTGTACTTCATATCTATGCGCGATACCTTCTGCAAATATTCGTCAAGCATGGCCTCCATGTTTCGCCGCTTGGAACGCCCGCCAAAGAAGCGGTACATCCTGTCATGCATCTTGCTTATCAGGTACGTGATAATTACCACCATCACAAACAAAACGCCAACAGCCACAATCAGCCCAATTGTGATCAGTGGCGAATATTCGCTTAGTGCGTAGAAGATCTGCAAGAGCATCTACCTCAGTTTCTTGAACAATGCGATAAGCCTCTCCAGCTCGTCGCTTGAATAGTATTCAATCTCTATCTTGCCCTTTTTCTTGCCGTCTATGATGCTCACTCCGGCGCCCAGGATGGTGCGCAGATCGCCCTCGACCGCGGCAAACTTGGGCGCGGTGCTTTCTCTGGGCATACGCGGTGTCCACGCGCTCTCTTTTTGTGCCGTCTGGGCCTCCTGCTTCATGGCCTTCACGAGATCCTGCGTCTGGCGCGTTGTCAGCCCTTCTTCGATAATCTTCTCCGCAAGGCTGTGCTGCTCGTCATTGTCCTTGATGGTCATGATGGAACGCGCGTGGCCGGGTGTCAGGCGGCTCTCGATCAGATGATTCTGCACACGAAGGTCAAGCCCCAGCAGCCCCATGGCATATGTAATGGAATTGCGGCTCTTGCCGACCTTCTGCGCGATCTCTTCCTGCGTCAGGCGGAATTCGTCGGCCAGCCGTTTGTAGCACAGGGCTTCCTCGATGGGGTTTAAGTCCTTGCGCTGTATGTTCTCGATAAGCGCGACGTGCAGCACGTCGGCATCGGTATAGTCCTTTACAATGGCCGGCAGGTGCGAAAGCCCCGCGATACGCGCGGCGCGCCAGCGGCGTTCCCCCGCGATTATGCGGTAGTAGCCCGCCTCGCCCTGCTGTACTATCAGCGGCTGTATCACGCCGAAGTTCTTTATGGAATCGGCCAGTTCGGCCAGAGAATCGTCATCGAAGTGTTTGCGCGGCTGGTTCGGGTTTGGCTCGATGTTTGTGAGTTCCAGTTCGAGAACGCCGACTCTGTTGCCGGCTTCCATGGTCTTTTCGCTCGCGCTTATGAGCGCGCCAAGTCCGCGCCCCAGTCCTTTCCTGCCGGGTGTCAATACAAGTCCTCCCTTACCTTTGTCTTATCAATGTTTCTATCAAATAGCCGCCTATGGTAAAGCTATCCCTTTTTTCAATCCTGATATCCATGTGCATCCTCCAAAGTTGCATCAGACGGCATCATAGTCGATTACTTGCTGCGCCAACGCCAGGTAGCTTTCGGCGCCCTTCGACTTTGCGTCGTACAGCGCGATGGGCAGCCCGTGGCTTGGGGCTTCCGCAAGCCGCACGTTGCGCGGTATGATGCTCTTGTATACGTTGCCGGTGATATGCCGCTTCACCTCGTCCACCACTTGCATGGAAAGGTTCGCGCGGGAATCATACATGGTAAACACTATGCCCTCGATCTCCAGCCACCTGTTGATGTCGGCGCGGATCAGCTCGATAGTGCGCAGAAGCTGTGTCAGCCCTTCCAGCGCGTAGTACTCGCACTGGATCGGCACCAGGATGGTGTTCGCCGCGGCCATTGCGTTGATCGTCAGAATGTTTAGCGACGGCGGGCAGTCTATTAGTATGTAATCATACAGGTTGTTGCAGTTCATCAGATGTTTCTTGAGGATGGTCTCGCGGCCTTCGCGCATACCCAGCTCTATCTCCGCGCCAACCAAGTCTATGTTGGACGGCAGAAGCCGCAGGCCGTCTATGCCCGTCTCGATCACGGTCTCGTCCAGATAGCTGTCGCCCATCAGCAAGGTGTAGGCCGTCTTGCTGAGGCCGTTTTTGTCAATTCCCAGGCCGCTGGTTGTGTTGCCCTGCGGGTCCGAATCCACCACCAGCACCTTCTTGCCGGAGAGAGCAAGGCACGCCGACAGGTTCACGGTGGTGGTGGTCTTGCCCACTCCGCCCTTTTGATTTGCTATCGCTATAATGCGCCCCAAGACATCCACCCCATCGTTGATATGTCGAACTCTCGTATTATATCATATCTTGTAACATCATGGTAGTACCTTTTTCGAATAAATAGCTAAAACATTTACATCCCCGCGCCGCAACCCTTTTAGGACAACATTTCAAAAAGTTGTCCTAAAAGGGTTGCTTTTCGTGTGGTGGTATGCTATAGTTGTTTCAGAATTTTGGAAGGAGGAAACTGTGCATGGCTGCACTGGTGTTCCACTGCCCCGCTTGCAAGGGTGACGATCTGCATAGGTTCAGCAAGCGTCAGGGCAAGGACTTTTATAAATGCGCGAACCCCGGCTGTACTCCAAGGGAGTTTCGCCTGGAATATGTTTACGAAGAACCTGCTACGGCCGGCGGAGCGGACGATGCCCTCAAATGCCCTTCCTGCGAGGGCGAAAATGTCCGCAAGTTCGGCAAGAAGCAGGGCACGCAGATATATCGCTGCAACAACAGCAATTGTATCCGGACAACATTCCGGCGTGAGTATACCTACAAGGCCTGCACGCCCGAAGTGAAGGAGCATGTATCGCGGCTTGCGGAAGAAGGCAACAGCGCGCGCGCTATCGGCAGGATGCTCTCCATCTCGAAGGATACGGTGCTGAAGATTATGGAGGAACGATCATGATGAAGTTATCGGTAGTTACTGCCCTTGCGGCGGCGGCGTTTGCGCTGTCCGCCTGCGGCTCGGGCGGCCCCACGGCGGTGGAGGCCCGCGCCCTGTACGAGCTGGACAGGGTGTATGTGGACAACATACCCGTGAACGTGTCGGAGACGGCCTATTCCGGCTCCGGCCTGACCTTTGTGGGGGAGGAGCGCGGCGGAAATGTCATCATCCGCGTTGGCGAAACCGCTGTGCAAGCGTCCATCAACCCTTCGCGGGAGCATCCCAGCTTTGACGAAGGCTACTGGCACCACCACCTCTACGCAGGCGTAACCGCGGAGGGCAGCCCCAGGATCAACTTTCGGGAACACCTGACGAGCCTCGGCATCGACGAAAACGACGCGGACGACAACACCCAGAGCAGCTATCAGCGCGGAAATCTGCACTATGTAGTAGACGCCGGCGAATTCCGCCTGAGATTCACCATCGACGGCGCGGTACACGACCTGCTCTTCGCCCAAACTTTCCAAAGGGAGCAATGATGTGATGGAGAATATCTCCGGCCTAAC
The DNA here is from genome assembly GCA_009780445.1 of Defluviitaleaceae bacterium. Classification (GTDB taxonomy): domain Bacteria; phylum Bacillota; class Clostridia; order Lachnospirales; family WRAA01; genus WRAA01. The sequence continues at coordinate 3,323 of WRAA01000098.1, read as the reverse complement.
ATATGTACTGATTCTCGCCACTGCCGCGGGTTTTGTCACGTCGATCTTAGGCGGCATACTGGGCATGTGCGTCAGCCGCCCCAGCAAGAAGTTCATCGGGCTAAGCTTCATCTTCGTTGCGTCGGTGCTGATCACCCTGGTGTTTGTGGACTTCATCCCCGACGCTATCGGCCACGGACACTACCACACCCGGGTAGACCCCGCCACCGGGCAGATGTATCAATACTGGTACCAGCACAACGGCGCGGGCATATGGCTCACTATAATCGGCGTACTTATCGGCGCGGGGCTGATCCTTGCCCTCAGCTTCTTCGACAAACACGGCCACGAACATATCCACGGCATACTGCCGCACAGTGAACATTGCTCCCACACCGACGAAGCCGGCGGCCTCACCGGGCAGGAGCGCAGACGCATCATCGCCGGCGCGGTTCCGATGATCCTCGCAATCGTGATCCACGACTTCCCCAAGGGGCTTGCCATCGGCAACTCCGGTTCCATCCTCGCCGCCCTTGCCATCGGCCTGGCGTGCATCCCGGAGGGCATGTCCGTCGCCATACCTCTAAAGGCCGGCGGCATGACGCCGCTGAAGATCCTTGGCGTTTGCGGGCTTGCCGGGCTGTCCACCACATTCGGCGCGCTTATCGGCTACCTTGTGGGCGGCATCAACGTCTATGTTTCGGGCCTGATGATCGCGGTCGCCGCGGGCTGCCTGCTAGGTGTGGTGTTCTCCGAAATTATGCCGCTGGCCATCGAGTATTCCGGCCGCACGCGTTGGAAGCTGCCCATCATGGTCGCCGGCGTGGTGCCCGTCTTTGCCTTCAACCACTTCTTCCACGGCCTGATGCACTAGGGCAATAACAAGACCGCGAGGCATTACCCCGCGGTCTGTTTGTGTGTAGTGAACTACGACATTGTTGCCGTCTGCGATTGCGAGAGGGATGTCTTAACTGTTGTGATCTCCTGCGGCGTTGCGGCCGAGGCGCATTTGTAATAGCCCTTTTGTTCGGCGAGCTTGTAGAGGTCGTAGTGGAACTTTTCGTCGCCGTCCCTCATTTGCTGGAATGTCTGCCTAAGATTGGGGCAGGAACATTCGACGATCATCTTGGCGTAGTTGCTAAGGCTTGCCTTAGACCCGCTTAAAACGTCCAGTACCATGTCTTTCTCGTTCATTGGCGTTCCTCCGTTATAGTTGTAGTAGTCGCAGCTTAGAGCATTTGCGTCAGCTTCGAGGCGGCTTGGCCGGCCTGGGTGGACGCTTGCGAGAACATCTGCTTCACCTGCGGGTCGCTGCACTTGTTTGCGAAATCGTTAAGCTTCGCCGCCACGGTCTGGTGTGATGTTACGCACTCTCTGATCGAGTTAAGTTCCGATAGGTTTACATTTCCGCTTGCCATAGTATCTTCCTTCCGAATTAGGGTATAGTACTACCTTAGAACCGCCTGCGGATCCACGGTTATGCCGTGGTTCTCCACTCTGAAGTTAATGTGGTTGCCGAGCAGTACACTGTAGATTGATGGGTTGCCGACACCGCCTACGGGCTGTCCGGCACGTACAACGTCTCCGACTCTTACTAACACACCGTCTTGTAGCTGACCGTATGTAGTAATCCAGCCATTGCCATGGTTGATCACAACATAGTTGCCGGTTTCGCGGGAATAACCTACAAAGTCCACAATGCCGGCCGCGGACGCAAGAACCTGGGAGCCAAGTTCCGCCGAGATGCTGATCGTGTCGTTGGTTCTGTACTGGTCGAGGGTCATGTCGTAGATCAGCCTGTCAGAGCTGTAGTTCATAACAACTTGCCCAAGCACAGGCCATTCCATCCTCTGCGAGATGTCGAAGAACTCGAACAGGTACGGGCTTTGCGCGCCTTCGCCTTCGTACACCGTTTCGTCATAGGCCTCTTCCAACGCCGAAGGTTCCGTTGCGGGCGCGGGGCTTGTCATCGGCTCTGTAGTCGGCGGCACTGCGGGTGCCGGTGCCTGCGCTCCCGGCTGGGGCTGCGGGCTTGGCGAAGTTTCCGGCCTTGGAGCCGGCGTGGCTGTCATGCCGCCGGGCTGTTCGCCCTCTCCCGGAGTTGGCGTCGGGGCTGTGCGGCTGCGGCGCAGGGCGATCTCGTCCTCTATCGCCTGACGCTCCAGAATGCTCATGCCGTCATTCGCGCCGACAGGCTCCAGCTGGGCGATGTCGATCTGCGGCGAGCGTTCCGCGCTGAAGTCCTGCCGGCCCGTCAGGTTGTTGAGGGATATCACGGCTGTTGTAACCATTACAACGCCCAGGCACGAATACAGTGCCACGTAGAAACCCTTCTTCCGAAAGACATGTTCCTTTGGATCTTTGTTATTCATCCATTTACACCTCCAGTAGCTAGTATCACCGGAGATTTGCTAATTATTCATAATTTTGGGAAAATATTCTGCACAGTACAAAGGCGCGAAAAACGCGGGGTTTCCCCCGCGCCATGTTGTGATGCGTGCCTTACGGGCAGTTCCTTACTGCAATATCGTGAAACCCGGGTGGTAGCGGAATATCGCCCTGCCCAATATGTTGTTTGTGTATACGAACTGATTGTTCCAATGGCGCGAATCCATGGAGTTGTTGCGGTTGTCGCCCATCACGAAGAAGTATTCGTGGGGTATCGTTATCGGCCCGAAGTTGCAGCGCGGCGGGTCGTTTGGGTTGAGGAAGTGTTCGTACAGCGGCTCGGCCACGTACATGCCTTCCGGCACAATGTACACCTGCCCGTCGGCAATGAACAAGGTCTCCCCCGGCATACCCACTATGCGCTTGATATACAGCTCGCCGCGCAGATCATCCGGATCCGGCAGGATCACAATGTCGTGCCGCTGCGGTTCCGCAAATGTGTAGGATAGCCGGAAGGCGATGATCCTGTCGCCTGTCATAATCGTCTGCTCCATGGACCCCGACGGTATCACCGCGTTTACTATTATAAAGAAGTTGAAGAATAGCGCGAAGGCTATCGTAAAGAATATCAGCCTAATCCATCCGTACACTTCCAGAAATATTTCCTTGCGAAATTCCCTGTTCAATCTGCTCCCTCCATCTGCCCGATCCATTTTGTACCCCCATCGTTCATCGTACCTAGGCATTATATCAGAACGTCACAGCTTAGTAAAGCAAATTGTATCTGCTATAGCTGTTCCTGTTGAAAAGCATCCCATCAGGCTTGTCTTTTTCGCGCATGGCGTTGTCGTTTCCTAGGGCGTGTTTGAAAACCCGCTTCCGGCGGATTTTCGAGTGATTTTTTCGCTAGACTAGGAAGTGGCAAACGCCGCGAACCCTTGTGGTTCGCAAGTTTG
>WRAA01000097.1 GCA_009780445.1 Defluviitaleaceae bacterium | reverse complement strand
CTGAAGTATCGCGCGGAACGCGACTTCATCATCAGCAATGGCATCGTTTAAAGCATCTACCAGATCTTCAAGATCAACGTCTCCCGGCTCTATTGGATAAGCAAGACCGGTAAAATTGATGTGTCCGGTAGTGAACCCTTCAAAAACAGTTCCAGCTACACCGCCTGTGGTTCCGGCCGCCAAGCTTCCGTCAAGAAGTGTTCTTGTATTGAACTCGACACGCTTGGTTGTTGCGTCGATCTCCGCCATAAGCTGGTTGATTTCATCCTGGATGCGGGTACGGTCAGATTGCGACCACGTGGCCGAATTCAGTTGATCATGCGCGTTAGTATCGTTGGCCGCTTGGACAACAAGCTCGCGGATACGTGTTACCATCTCGTTAATGGTGCTCATTGCGCCTTCGGCTGTTTGGATAAGGCTGATGCCGTCCTGACCGTTGCGGCTTGCCTGGTCCAGACCGCGGATCTGTGCGCGCATCTTCTCAGAGATGCCAAGACCTGCCGCGTCGTCCGCCGCGCTGTTTATGCGGAAACCGGAGCTAAGGCGGCTGGATGCTCTGGATTGCTGTACGCCTACCATACCGAGGTTGCGATGGCTGTTAAGGGCCATTATGTTCGTTCTTACTACCATATTACTCATGTTATCCTCCTTGACAAGAGCCGTGCGTATCGCTCGGCTTCATGTTTGCGGGGGTTCGCCCCGCGTTCATCTGCCATCCGGGTCAGATATACCCCTGTGAGGGGAAGGTGCAGCAACGGCCGTGTCGACCCGGCCGGTCATTGCAACCGCGTGAAATACAGCGCACACTATATGCCACGCGCTTGCAACGACACTCTTAATTATTCTCTTGCAGCGCCAAATCTCTGTGGTACTGCTGCTTTGCGCGGCGTATGCCGGAGGCGCGGCGGCGTTGTTCGTGTTCGGTGTGCAGGGCGGCCAGCAGCATCTGGGCGTCTTGGTCGCCTTCGGCGGCTTGGCGTTCCACGCCGTCCTCGTAGAGGCTCTTGCGGCTTATCTTCATGTCCTTTGGCGCGTCTATGCCGATTACGAACGCGCCCTTGCCGTCGTTGCGGCCGTAGCCTACGCGGATGTCGCCTATCATCACGTAGTCTCCCTTGCCGATAGTTACATGGAGCATGGCGTCCTCCTGTTTAGGTAGATACCTTCTTCTTGGCACGTTGGTGGCCGGGTTTTTGCGCCTTGCCGCCTTCGCAGAGCTTGCCGCGCAGGATTTGGATGTCGCGCGGGGCTTCTATGCCCAGCGAGAGCGAATCTCTGCTTACCTTGTGGTCAAAGTGTACGCGTATTTTGTCGCCTATCATTATGTAGTCGCCTTCGGCCAAGCTTACAACCAGCATGTACAGCCCCTCCCCCGTCATGTAACATTTATTAGACGCTATGTAACATTTGATAGAGAATGTTACATCCGCGCCCATGGCCTGTTCGGCTTATAATGCGAAATGGGCGGCTTGCAAAATATTTTCAAGAAAGTGCTAAAGTTTTGCCACGCTCCGTCCGATAAGATAATTGAGAGGAATTGACGCGTTTCAGATGTTACACTCTCTATCGTTTGTTACGTCTTGCCTTGGAAGCCCCTTGGTGGTATAATGTCGTACTTGTGTACGTATTATAGAAGGGGGCTGTTAGTATCGCTGCATCAGAGCCAATTAGGGACAAGGCGGAGCTAAAGAGGTTTGCGGAGTATTATCTGGAGCAGGGTCAGCTCCGTAATTATGCCTTGATCGTGCTGGGCATCCACACCGCGCTTCGCATAAGTGACTTGCTGCGGCTAACCTGGGACGATGTATACGACGCCTCAAGCGAGAGCTTTCGCACACACATCATCACCACCGAAGGCAAGACCGGCAAGTCGAAGGCCATAGCCCTACACACGAATGCCGTAACCGCGCTGGAGATATGTCTCCCACACAGGCGCGGCGTTTTCATTTTCGCCAACAATCGCAGGCACACCGCGCCCATAAGCCGCGTACAGGCCTACAGGATAATCAAGACCGCGGCAAAAGCCGTGCAGACCGCCATGCCTGTGTCGTGCCATTCCCTGCGAAAGACGCTGGGCTACCACGCGTGGCAAGCGGGCACGGCCGTCGCCGTCATCATGGACATCTACAACCATTCCAGCTACCACATCACCCGCCGCTACCTGGGTATAACGCAGGACGATTGCGACAAGGTCTACCTTACTATGGCCTTCGTATAGATGAATCGAACACAACAAAAAACACCCTCCCGGGGTGTCTTTTGTTGTGTTATTTGTTTGGCCATCGGCGACGCCGCCCAACTCCAAATCCCATAGTCACGGGCAAAGGGCGAAGCCCTTGCAGGGTGTGGGACAGCGTCCCACGGTTTATGCCTCGAACATAGCCTTGGCGAAGCTAGGCGCGTCGAAGGCTTCAAGATCGCCGATGCCTTCGCCCACGCCCACGAAGCGCACGGGCAGGCCAAGCTCCTGCTTTATGGCGACTACGATGCCGCCCTTTGCCGTGCCGTCCAGCTTTGTAAGTATGATGCCGCTGACATTGGCGGCTTCTTTGAATGTCCGCGCTTGGGCGAGGGCGTTCTGGCCAGTTGTTGCGTCCAGCACCAGCAGGGTCTCGACGTTTGCTTCGGCGTAGTTGCCGGCTATGATCTTGGTTAGCTTGGCAAGCTCGTTCATCAGGTTCTTCTTGTTGTGCAGGCGGCCGGCTGTGTCGCAGATCAGCACGTCGGTGCCGCGCGCCTTGGCCGCCGCCACTGCGTCGAAGATCACCGCGCCCGGGTCGGAGCCTTCGGCCTGCTTGATGATGGCCACGCCGTTGCGCGCCGCCCAGATCTCCAGCTGATCCACCGCGGCGGCGCGGAAGGTGTCGGCGGCGGCCAGCATCACGCTCTTTCCCTCTTGGCGGAACATGTGCGCCAGCTTGCCGATGCTGGTGGTCTTGCCCACGCCGTTTACGCCCACCACCAGCAGGATGCAGGGCGGCGCGGGGTCGAACCGCCCTGCGTCCAACTCCAGAATCGCGGCGATCTCCTGCGCTATCAAAGCCTTCACGGCCTCGGGTGTCTCGGCGCGTTCCTTCTTTGCGCGGTCCCGCACGCCGTTCACAATTTGGGACGCGGCCACCGCGCCCATGTCCGCCATTATCAGCGCGTCCTCCAGCTCCTCCAGCATGTCCTCGTCCAGCCTTACGAATGTGCTTAGCGCGGTGTCCACGCTGTCCATCAGCATGGAGCGGGTCTTGCTCAGGCTCTGCGCCATCTTCTGAAATATTCCCATGTATCCTCCCCAGGATTTGTGAATTATTCACAAATCCTTACTATATCCTTACTATATTTGTACCGACACTACCTTCGACACCCCGCGCTCCTGCATGGTGATGCCGTAGAGCGTGTCCGCCGCTTCCATCGTGCCGCGCCTGTGTGTGATGACGATAAACTGGGTCTCGCGCGAGGCCACATCCTTTAGGAATGTTGCAAAACGCGCCACGTTGGCGTCGTCCAGCGCGGACTCCACCTCGTCCAGTATCACAAAGGGCGACGGCTTGAGGCGCAGTATGCCGAACAGCAGAGCCAGAGCCGTGAGGGCGCGTTCGCCGCCAGAGAGCAGTGACATGCTCGTCAGAGCCTTGCCCGGGGGCTGCGCGATGATGTCGATGCCCGATTCCAGCGCGTTGTCCTCGTCCAAGAGCCGCAAGTAGGCCTTGCCCCCGCCGAACATCTGGCCGAACACCACGCCAAAGCTCTCGGAGAGCAGGGCGAACTGCTCCCTGAACTGCTGTTCCATCAGCCCTTCCAGCTCCTGTATCAGAGCCTGCAGATCCTCCCGCGCGGTGATGATGTCGTCGCGCTGGATCGTCATCTGCTCCACGCGGTTGCTTGCCGCGCGGTATTCCTCTATTGCGTCCACGTTTACGCCGCCCATCATACCCATCTTCGCGCGGATGCCGCGTTCCTCCAGCCGCAGTTTGTCGGCGGAGTCCGCAAGCGCGGGGTATTCCCCTGCGCTCGACGGGGTGAGTTGATAGTCCTCCCACATTGTGTCGAAGAGCTTGCGGCGTTCGCCCAACGCGTGTTCCTGCTGTGTGACAAGCCGCACAAGGTCGTGCTGCAGGGCGGTAATGGTTTCGCCGCAGGCCTTGGCCTCGGCCTCCGCTTGCCCGGTGCTTTCCCGCATGGCGGCCATTTCGCGCTCCAGCTCCGCAAGGCGCGCCGCCAAACCGCGCCCCGCCTCGGCAAGCTTGCCGCCGGCCTCTGCCAGTTCCGCCGTTGCGGCGCGGTTGCGCTCCAAGCCTGACTCACTTGCGGCGATCTCTTGGGCAAGCTTGTTAAGCTCGTTGCGGTTGGCCTGCGCCTCGCGCTCCAGCCGCTCGGCCTGTGCCGCCACGTCCAGCCGCTCCTGCTCCCGCGCGCCCAGCTCCACCTTCAGCTCGGTGATGTTCTGCGACTGAGTATCCCTGTGTTCGCGGTATGTCTGCAAGGACGTTTGAAGCTGCGCCGCCTTGGCCTGCGCGGCCTGTGCGGCTTCGTCCGCCTCCCGCTTCTGCGCTTCCAAGGCCGCGATGTGTTCGGCGACTTCGCTCTGTTGGCGTATGAGGTCGCCGTCCTCCGCCATCAGCCTCTCCAGACGCTCGGCGGCGGCGGCTCGCTCCGCTTCCAGCTTCGACACCTGTTCCGACACGGTGTGGCATGTGCGTTGTGTATCCTCGTGCCGTGCGTGAAGCTCGTCCAGTTCGCGCACAAGGCCGCGCAGCCGCTCCCGCGCCGCCCGCGCGTCCTCCTCGAGAAGCCGCGCCTTCTCGCCCAGCCCGCGCAGAGCCTCTTCAAGCTCGGCGATCTCGCGGCTGCGCCCAAACACCCCCGACGACTTCTCGTTGCGGCTGCCGCCCGTGATCGCGCCGCCCACGCTCAACAACTCCCCCGTAAGCGTAACCACGCGCACAGACTGCGCGTACTTGCGGGAGAACCGCACGGCATGTTCCATCGTGTCCAGCACAAGGGTTCTGCCAAGCAGGTTACGGAACACCGCGCCGAACCTCTCGTCGCAGGAGATCAGGCCATAGGCTGTGCCGCGCACCCCCGCTTCCTCCAGCATGTCCTTGCGCGAAATGGGCGGCTGTTCCTTGATCGCGCTAAGCGGGAGGAATGTGGTGCGCCCCGCGCCCGTGGCCTTCAAGTATTCGATGGCGGCCTGCGCGGCCTCTTCGTCCTCGGTGATGATGTTCTGCATCGCCGCGCCCAGGCTGACCTCCACCGCGGTCTCGCAGCTGGGCTGCGGCCGGCAAAACTCGCCCACCGTGCCCAAGATGCCCGCGAATCTGCCCCTCTCCCGCATTATCACCTTCACCGCCCGCGTATATCCCTCGAAGCTGTCGCGCAGTTCCGACAACACGCGGCGGCGTGTCTCCTTCGTATGTATATCGCGTTGAATCTGCTCTAGTTCGGCCGCGCGGGAAGCCGCCTGTGCCTCCCGGACCCCGCGCCGCTCCTCCAGCAGGGCGATCTCGCGCTCTTCATCGGCCAGCCGCTGCCCGGCCGGGGCAAGCTCTGCGTGCGCCGCCTCCAGAGCCTCGCGGCATTGCTGTGCCGAAATACGGCAAGCTTCGGCCTCATCGTCGAGGCGTGCCTTGCGCTCCGCCAGCCCCGCGGCTATGCCGTCTATGTTCGCCGCCTTGCCCTCCAGCTGTCCGGACAGTTTCAAGCTCTCGATCACCAGTGAGTGGATGTCCTGCGCGGCCTGTTCCTCCCGCGAAATGTCGGCGGATTGCCCGATTGCCAGTGCCTCCAGCCGCCCAAGCTCCTCCTCACCCGCGGCGATCGCCCTGTCAAGCTCCGCGTGCCTGTTGCGCGTGCCGTCCAGTTCCCGCTCCAGCTCCAATGCGCGGGCGGCCTCCTTGGCGCGGCGTTCCTCCGCCAGCGATATCCGCGCGTCCAGCCCGCGTAACTTCTCGTCGTTCAGCCGGATCTGATTGTCGTTAGCTTCCTTGGCAAGGCGGTTGTCGGCCAGATCCGCTTCGGCGGATTTTATGCCCGCCGCCAGCCGCGCCTCTTCCCGCTTCGCGCCGCTGTGGCGTTCCTCCAGATCCGCCAGGCGGAACTCTTCCTCCTCCGCCTGACCCTGTGCGGTGCCTATGGCCGCGGCAAGCTTCGCCAGCTTGTCCTCCGCGTCGGTGATGTCCAGCAGGAACAGGTTCGCCAGCAGATGCTTCTGCCGCTCCCGCATTTTCAGATACTCCCGCGCCTTGTCGGCCTGTGCCAGCATGTGCGGCAGACGCGCTTCCAGCTCCCCCAGAATGTCGTTTAGGCGCAGCAGATTCGCGGCCTCCTTCGCCAGCTTGTCCTCCGCCTCGCCCTTGCGTGTCTTAAACTTTACGATACCCGCGGCCTCTTCGAACAGGTAGCGGCGTGTTTCCACCCTGCTGCCGATAATCTCGTCAATGCGCCCCTGCCCCACGATGGAATATCCCTCGCGCCCAAGCCCCGTGTCCATAAACGCCGCGTGGATGTCCTTCAGCCGGCACGTCACGCCGTTCAGCGCGAACTCACCTTCGCCCACGCGAAAAATCCGGCGCGTCACCTTCAGCTCCGAATACTCCGGCGCGAGGCGGCGGTCCGAATTGTCAATGGTTATCGAAACTTCGGCAAAACCCACGGGCTTGCGCTCCAGCGTCCCGGAGAATATGATGTCCTCCATCTTGCCGCCGCGCAGGCTCTTCGCGCTCTGCTCGCCCAGCACCCACCTGAGCGCGTCGGATATATTGCTCTTGCCGCTTCCGTTTGGCCCCACAACCGCCGTGATGCCGGCTCGAAAGTCCAGCGCGATCTTCGCCGGGAAGGACTTGAAGCCCTGTAGTTCCAGTCGCTTGAGATACATTGTAAGGGATCCTCCCGGTCGTTAAGCTATTTGTTGAAGATCTTGTGGCTGCGCCGTTCGTAGAGTTCTACAAGGGAGTTTACGGCGTAGAGGCTTCTGTAGACGAACACGGAGATGATCATGGTGTAGAAGGTAACGGGCAGGATCACGGCGAGGATGTGGGCAAACATGCCGATATGGGCGATGGTCAGGACGTTAAAGAGGTAGAGGGCAAAACCTTGGGCAAAGGCGGCGATGCCGGTGATGAACATTGGCAGCATGTAGCTTTCGCGGTAGAAGTCGCGGAAGGGCTTGCCCGCGAAGTAGCCCGCCAGAAGGCCGAGCATGGCAAACAACCCCATAGCCTGGCCGATGGCGATATCCATAAGCAAGCCCCCGGCGAACCCGGCACACGCGCCCTCTGTTTCGCCGCGCAGGATGGAGTATGAGACGATTACACAGAGCATAAGGTCCGGCGCGATGCCGAAGATGGCCATACGGCTGACCATGGTGGTCTCAAGCAGTACGCTTGCGACCAGCACCAGCCCGATTATGAATATGCGCATAGTATACTCCTTATACGGTTGAAATGTTCATTGGCTTGCGCGGATTTTTGACGCAAGGCTGGGGCGTGTTTGGAAACCCGCTCGCAAGTTTGACGCTGACGACGTATGGCG
>WRAA01000096.1 GCA_009780445.1 Defluviitaleaceae bacterium | reverse complement strand
CGTAAGATTCTCCATAACCGCAACAGCCGTGGAGAATGCCACAAACGCCAAGCCCATGTAGAACATAAGAGCCCAGATGTACGCGCCCGGCATTGCGTTAAAGATGTTGGGCAGAGTGAGGAAGAGCAGGGCTTCGCCGGCGGTGCGCGGAATGTCGAATGCAAACGCCGCGGGGAAGATCATGAGCAGGCAGAGGATGATGATGCTGAGATCCAGCGCGCCTACGGTGAATGCGTCCTTGAACAGGCGGCGTTCCCGCTTTACATAGCTTCCGAAAACCGTCATGGAGCCGATACCCACGGACAGCGAGAACAGGGACTGACCCATGGCCATGTGCAGTATTCTGAACGTGCCGTGCTCGCGCATTGCGTCAAGATTCGGGATGAACAGGAAGGCAAGACCCGCGCCCGCGCCCGGCAGAGTGACGCTGCGCACCAGCAGCACCATGAGAAGCACGAAGAATATCGCCATCATATACTTGCCGACGCGCTCCACGCCGTTGCGAAGGCCAAGGTAGCACGCGCCCATGCCAAGCGCGACTATGGCCACCATCAGGCTGAAGCTTGTGACCGCGGCAGAGTTAACCGCCGCCGCAACCGATGCCGGGTCGTTGTAGGTAATGCCGATCCTGGCCAGGGCATCAGGGTCTTGCGCGGGGATCGCCCAGCCCGTCATTGCCGCCCATGCCGCCGATATGTCTGCCGGCGAAAGGCCGATGAGCGAGCCTGTGATGCCCTTCCACAGGTAGCCAAGGGCGAAGCCGCAGATCATTACGTAGAACATCAGCAGGAGGTAGTTGCCTGCGATACCTATGTAGCCGTTGACATACCACTTTGTGTCGCCCGGCGTAAGCTTCTCGAAGGCTTTCGCGCCCGATACTCCGCTGCCGCGCCCCACCGAATATTCCGTGAGCAGCACGGGTATGGCGAACAAGAAGATAAACAGCGCGACAAGAAAAATATACAGCGCGCCGCCGTACGCACCGGCCCGGTATGGCATGAGCCATATGTTACCGAGACCTATGGCACAGCTGATGGAGACGATGATGAATGATAACCGTGAGCTAAAGCCTTCTCTTTCTTGCATAAATACCCTCCTTGTTGTTTAAGCGCGTTGGTTAGACGCAATACTTCTAACTGCATAGAGTATATGATAACCGAATTTGCCCCTATGTGTCAATATATATTTATCACGCCGAAGGATTCCGACGAATACATCACAATATTTATGTTGCAATTCGCGCTTTTATAAGTTATAATAGCTATGAACCGAGCGGCTATCCGGATATTGGTGATAACAATGTCGCCCCTCGGAATTAACTGGCGAAAGGAATTAAGTACTATGTTTGAAAAGCTTAAAGAGTATGGAACCGAGGAACTCCACTTCTGCAATGACGAAGAGTCCGGCCTAAAGGCGATCATTGCCATTCACAGCACGGTGCTTGGCCCCACCGTCGGCGGCACGCGCTTCTGGCCTTATGAGTCGGAAGAGAAGGCGTTGTTTGACGTGTTGCGCCTATCCCGCGGAATGACCTACAAGAACGCCGTGTCCGGCTTGAAGTACGGCGGATCCAAGGGCGTAATCATCGGCGATCCGGCCAAGCTCAAGAGCGAGAAGCTCCTGCTGGCCTACGGCCGTTTTGTGGATCACCTTGCCGGCATGTTCACAACGGGCGAGGACGTAAACATCTCCGTGCAGGACGTGGAGATCATGTCCCGCGCGACAAAGCACATGGCTGGCATCGGCGGCGCGGGGCGCGGCGGGGATCCTTCGCCATACACCGCGCGCGGCGTATTCAGAGGGCTGCAGGCCGGCGCGAATGAGAAGTTCGGCTCCGACAGCTTTAGCGGCAAGACAGTGGCCGTGCAGGGCCTTGGCAAGGTTGGTTATGACGTGTGCAAGTGGCTGCACGACGACGGCGCGAAGCTGATCGTGTCCGACATCAACCCGGCAAACGCGGAGCGCGCCAAGAACGAGCTTGGCGCGACAGTGGTGGATCCGTCCGAGATTCTGTTCGTTGACTGCGACGTGTTCTCGCCTAACGCGATGGGCGCGGTTGTGAAGGTTGACGAAGTAACGAAGCTGAAGTGCGCCATGATCGGCGGCGGAGCAAACAACGTGCTGGTTGACGCGGCGGCGGGCGAAGCCCTTGACAAGGCCGGCATACTCTACATACCCGACTATGTTATCAACGCCGGCGGCGTAATCTCCATCTGCCTCGAGATCGAGCGCGTACACGACGAACAGGTCGCCAACCGGAAGATGGACGGCATTTACGACAACGTGAAGAATCTGCTGGACTTCGCAAACAAGGAGAAGCTGCCCACATACCTCGCGGCGGACAAGTATGCCCAGAAGATAGTTGACGACGCGCGGCCTTTCCGCAAGTAATCCTGAACTGCATTAATCCAGAGGAGACTACGATGTCCGCAAAATATGTTGCTGAACCTTTCAGAATCAAGTCGGTGGAGCCTATCCGCATGACCACGCGCAGGGAGCGCGAAGAGAAGATCCTTGCGGCGCGCAACAACGTGTTCGGCCTGAAAAGCGAGGATGTGTACGTGGACCTGCTCACAGACTCCGGCACCGGCGCTATGAGCATTGACCAATGGGCCGGAATCATGCACGGAGACGAAGCGTATGCGGGCGCGTCCAGCTATCTCAAGCTGACGTCGGCGGCCAAGGATATCTTCGGCTACGGTTATGTACAGCCCGTGCATCAGGGGCGTGCGGCGGAGCAGGTTCTGTTCCCGCTGTTCCTCTGTGCCGGTAAGTATGCCATTTCCAACATGCACTTCGACACAACCCGCGCCCATGTGGAGATCGCCGGCGGCCGCGCTATCGACTGCGTGGTGCCGGCCGCCAAGGAGCCTTCCACGCGCGCCCCCTTCAAGGGCAACATGGATGTGCCGCGCCTCGAAAAGCTGATCGGCGAACTCGGCGCGGAAAACGTGGGGCTTATCATCATGACCGTCACCAACAACTCGGCTGGCGGCCAGCCCGTTTCCATGCAGAACATGCGCGACGTGTCGGCGGTGTGCAAGCGTTACAACATCCCCATGTGCATCGACGCGGCGCGTTACGCCGAAAATGCCTTCTTTGTCAAGCGCGACGAAGCCGGCTACGCCGACAAGTCCATCAAGGATATCGTCTCCGAGACATTCTCCTACGGCGACGTATTCACAATGTCCTCCAAGAAGGACGGCATTGTGAACATGGGCGGCATGTTCGGCGTGAAGGACGGCGATTCCCCGCTGGTGCTGAAGGCCAAGGCCAACTGCATCTGCTTCGAAGGCTTCTACACCTATGGCGGTATGTCCGGGCGCGACATGGAGGCTCTTGCCGTCGGCCTGTACGAAGGTATCGAAGAGGACTTCCTGCGCTACCGCATCGGCCAGATGGAATACATCGGCGCAAGGCTTGACGAAGCCGGCATCACCTATCAGTCGCCGGTTGGCGGCCACGGCGTATTCCTGGACGCAAAGGCGATGTTCCCGCACATTCCGTACTACGAATTCCCGGCGCAGGTGCTTGCCCTCGAGCTTTACAAGGAGGCCGGCATACGCTGCTGCGACATCGGATCCTACATGATGGGCAACAACCCGGACACTGGCGAGCAGATCGAGTCGGAGTTTGAGTTTGCGCGGCTGGCCATTCCGCGCCGCGTGTACACCCAGGCGCACCTTGACGTAGTTGTCGAGGCGCTTATCGCCATCAAGGAACGCGCACACACCATCAAACGCGGCTACCGTATCACGTGGGAACCTCCGGTTCTCCGCCACTTCCAGGCTCACCTTGAAAAGATAGAGGAATAGCTGTTAGGGCGTGTTTGAAAACCCCATTTCGGCGCATTTTCGGCAAATTTTCCGCCGTGCCTCGTCAGCTTCTCCTAGCGAACCACGAGGGTTCGCGTCGTCGTCGCTTCCTAGCCCGGCAAAAAATTATGCTCGAAAATTCGCTGAAAGCGGGTTTTCAAACACGCCCTAACACAAACCCCTTGAATCCGCGAGAATTCAAGGGGTTCTTGTTGTGTGTCACGCGCTCTTGCGCATTACGGTTCTAACGCCGGCCGAAACCTTCTTCGAGCGCAGCAGCCAGTATGTCACAGCCAGCCCAAAGGATGCGGCGGCGGCAAGCGTGCTGTACTTCACAAGCTTTTTCTGCGCCGACACAATTCCCGCTATGTCCGCCGATTCTGCCTCCTCCAGGAATGAATCGTGCAGATCGCCCATGCAGGACAACAGCCTGATGGCAGCTTCCGTTCTGTCCGTATTCATATTGCAACTCCCTCCTTCTCCAGGTGTGCGCCAAGCTTCTTGCGCGCCCTAAACAGTATTGACTTCACCTTGCTCTCGCTCATCTGGAACCGCTCGCCAATGGCCTTGATGCTTTCGCCGTGGAAGTAGCGCAGGACGAAGGCCACCCGCGCCTGACGGCTCATGGTTCCCAGAAAGTTGTTGATCGCCTTGGTCGTAAGCGCGGCCTGATACTCTTCCTCCGGGCGTCCGGACGGTGTCACGCACTCTTCCAGCTCGCTTAAAATCAAGTTCACTTCGCCGCCTCCGCGTTTTGCCGTGTTCTTGGCGCGCCACTTGTTGATCGACAGGTTGCGTGCGATCTTCGCCAAAAACGCGCCGAATTTATCCGGGCGTTCTGGCGGAATGACATTCCAGGCTTTCAGCAAGGTGTCGCTGACACATTCCTCGGCATCCTCACTGATGTGCAGGATGTTCATGGCCGTTCTGTGCAGCCTCCGGCCGTACTTGCGCTTTGTTTCGGAAATGGCAGGTTCTTGGCGTGCAAAGAACATGTCCAGAATAACGTCGTCCTCCAATACCGCTTCCTCTGCGTACAACATAACCACCCCTTACTAAGATTGACACAAAAAACACGCGCAGGTTGCGCCGTCCGTGCTAAATTTCTTGAAGAACCATCGAGACACCCGGCATATATTGTTTAGGAGATATATCCAAGGAGCTGTCATGCAGAAATTTTTCAAGAACGAGCTGCCGTCCTACCACGGCCAGCACAACGCCGTGCGCCCGCAGCCGCAGCCGCACCACCATCATCACCATCACCACCACCACCGCCCGCAGCCGGAAACGCCCACGCCAAGCCTGCCCGTCCTGCCCAACTTGCCCACGGACTTCGGCGGCAAGCCCTTTGTGGTAGACATCGCAAAGGCGACTCTGCACAACGACAACTTCCGCACCGCGCTGTGGAGCGGCACCCACCTCCAGCTGACACTGATGTGCATACCGCCGGGGGAATCTATCGGCCTGGAGGCTCACCCGCACGTGGATCAGTTCCTGCGGCTGGAGCAGGGGAGCGGCCTTGTGCAGATGGGCGACAGCTCCGGCAACCTAAGCTTCGCCAAGCCCGTGTTCGACGACAGCGCGGTGTTCGTTCCCGCGGGAACGTGGCACAACATTACAAACACGGGCAACACTGATATGAAGCTCTATTCGATCTACGCCCCGCCAAACCACCCCTTCGGCACGATACACCGGACTAAGGAAATTGCGGAGGCAAGCGAACATTAAAAATTATGCCCTGCGTCCGTAGAATTAGACGGCGCAGGGCATAATGTGTTATCAGAGCCTATTTCAGGCCGTGCTTCGTGAGGAAGTCGCCCAAGATCTGCTCGAGGGTCGGCGAGCCGATTTCCTGCAGAGCGTAGGCAACGCGCGTATGCGGCTTGTTGATCTTGATGATCCTGCCCAGGTCTATCGGCGTGGCTACGATCACAGAATCGCAGGGCGTGTTGTCGATGGTTGCGGCGAGATCCTGTATCTGTTGTTCGCCGTAGCCCATGGCGGGGAGCAATTGGCCGATGTTGGGATACGTGGCGTAGGTTTCGCACAGCCTGCCCACGGCGTATTCACGCGGGTCGACAATTTCGGACGCGCCGAAGCGGTGTGCGGCTACAACGCCCGCGCCTATCTTCATTTCGCCGTGGGTAAGCGTTGGGCCGTCCTCGATAACCAGCACGCGCTTGCCCTTGATAACCTCCGGCGAATCTACGGTGATGGTGGAAGCTGCGTCAACAACTGTGGCGTGCGGGTTCACCTTGGCTATGTTGGTGCGCACAGTCTGGATATCTTCGAAGTTGGAGCTGTCGATCTTGTTGATTACGACAACATCCGCCAGGCGCAGAGTTACCTCTCCCGGGTAGTAGCTAAGCTCGTGGCCCGGGCGGTGTGGGTCTGTCACGGTTACCATAAGGTCGGGCTTGAAGAAGGGGAAGTCGTTGTTTCCGCCGTCCCAGAGGATTACGTCACAGCCGCTGGGGTCGTTCTCCGCTTGGCGCAGGATCTCGGCATAGTCCACCCCGGCGTAGATCACGTTGCCGCTTGCGATGTGCGGCTCGTACTCTTCCATTTCCTCGATGGTGCAGTTGTGCTTCTTCAGATCTTCCAGCGAGGCGAAACGCTGTACCTTCTGGGCGTTAAGGTCTCCGTAAGGCATGGGGTGGCGCACGGCGATAACCTTCAGCCCCTTGGCGTTGAGTATCTCGACGATCTTGCGGGATGTCTGGCTCTTGCCGCAGCCGGTCCGCACCGCGCCGACGGCCACTACCTTCTTGGTGCTTGTTAGCTGTGTTCCCTTGTGACCCAGCAGGCAAAAGGCCGCGCCGGCCGCGTTCACTCTTGCCCCAAGGCTCATTACGTACCGGTAGTTGACGTCGCTGTAAGAAAATACACATTCGTCAACGTCAAACTTCTTGATAACATCTTCAAGCTCATCTTCGGCGAATATGGGTATTCCGTTGGGATACCTGCCGCCCGCCAGCTCCTTGGGATACGAACGCCCCGCGATATCCGGGATCTGCGCCGCCGTAAAGGCCACGACCTCGTAGGCCGCGTTGTCCCTGTAATATGTGTTGAAGTTATGGAAGTCGCGCCCGGCCGCCCCAATTATCAGTACTTTTTTCATTCGATATCCCCTTTTCGTTATGTTGAGAACCTAGTGCTCCTCCAATACTAAATTTAATGCGCCTTCGCGGTCTTTTTGCCGAAATCCCGCGTCAACTCCTCCTTGCGAACCACTTCGGGTTCGCGGCGTCGTCACTTCCTTGTCTTTCGACAAAAATCCTCGCGAATGCACATCAAATTTAGCATTGGTGAAGCACTAGCCTCCATAAGTTTGGCATCGGCTTGACACGGCTTGACGCTGCCACAACTTTTTATCGGCTCCCGGCGTACCTCTGCGGGTACGCGTCGTCGCCGCTAAAAAGCTGTGGCAACGCCAATCCGCGCCAATCCGAAGCCAAATTATGGAGGCTAGGTTCTCAGTTTTGTGTCATCAATCGTGACCATGCATAATTATACCATAGAATGATAATCTATGCAAGACTTTTCTTGCCGCGTAAATTAGGGCGTGTTTGAAAACCCGCTTCCGGCGGATTTTCGAGTGATTTTTTCGCTAGTACCTTGCCAATACTAAATCTGTGGGTATAGTCTGTACAACTTAATTCTCGCTTGATCTGTTGTAAATTGCCATTTTATCGGTGTGCGTTTGAGGTTGTATTCCGTTGTCCATGCTGT
>WRAA01000095.1 GCA_009780445.1 Defluviitaleaceae bacterium | reverse complement strand
CTGTACGTGGCTCTTGCTATCGCGCTGGCCGCTTGCGGGCGGGTGCTGTGGGTTATGCACAGCCGCAAAGGCCGGCACCTGGCCGCCAATAACGACGCCGTGGTATACGGCTTCCACGAGATCCTGCGGTACTTCAGATTCTTCAACACGGAGATGGCGCAGGGCGAAACGGCCATGCAGTTCGCGGCAAAGATAGACACAAGCCCGCGCTTCGACCACGACAGGCTCCACATGCGGGATGTTGCCTCCGTGTTCCTCAAGGCGCGCTACAGCGGCCGCGAAGTGCAGGACAGCGAGCGGGAAGTGGTGGAACGCGCCCGCAACAGCCTGGACGCGCGAACGCGCCTGTATGCGGGCAGACTACGTTATCTCTACTACAAATATATCCTTGCGGTTATCTAATCGGTTCTGACGGAGGTTGTAAGTATGTTGGTGCTAAGCTCTGAACGGGCGCTGGAAGGCAAGATGAAGTCGGTACTGATGGAGCTTGGGCAGAAGGGCGACAAGGTTCGCGTGCTGTGCAGGTGTGAATCTATGGAGGACGCGGAGGACAAGGCGCGTCAGGCCGGCATTGGCGGCAGATGGTTTGTGCCGGAATGCTGTGAGGAAGTACGCGAGGAGGATCGGCTGAACCTGCTGGGCGCGTTGCGTGACGCGGACATGGCCGTGTGCGTAGACGGCAACAACTTCCTTGCAATCGACAGCGACGTGCGCGACATGCTCCTGAGATGAGCCAAGAACCCGCGCCGGACGAGACGTACAGCGGCATCCGGCTGTGTCTGCACAAAAAATCGAAGCTCGGCGGCACGAAGGACATCGCGAAAATGGCCGCGCCGAAGGCTGCCCAGGTGGTATACAACGCCCTGCGCGTAGGCCCCAGGGTCATCCTGCGCAGTGCCTTCGAGCTTCTGCGCGCAAACACAATCACGCGTATACTCTCCGCCGCGGTGCTGCTCTCCATCGACACCTACGCGCTGGCGCGGGGGCGCATCTCGCGCAAGCAGTACGTCATCAACGTAACCTTGGCCTTGATGCTGCTTGTCGGCGGCACTGCGGGCTGGTACCTGGGCAACAACATTGCGGCCTTGGTCGTAGCCGAAGGGGTGGTGCTTAGCATACTGGCCGGAATCGCCGGCGCGGGGGTGCTGGGGGCAACCCTTGGCTCCTTTGCGGAAAGGCTAATCGGCATGTTCTTCAAGGACGACACCGCCGATATGCTGGACATCTGCAACAAGGTCTTTGCCGAAACAGCCGCAAAGTATGCGCTAAGCCGCGAAGAAGCCTGTGAAGCCGCCGACATGGTGCAAATCGGCACGGAGGACATCCGCCGAATGTACGCCAGCGACAACAAGCAAGCCTTCGCCTGCGAACTCGTTGAAGGGTGCATTAAACAATGTAAGAGTAACCTTTGCCAGAACTTGCATTAGCCTTTGCCGCCGTAATGATGTATCATAGATCCATAGATGATAGATCAGATGGGAGGGCTTTGTGTTGAAGAAGTTTGGAGGAAAGGTTGTTGCAAGCGGTGTAATGCTGTTTGTTGCGGTGTTGTTCGTTGCGGCGTTGTTCACGGGGGTAGGGCGCGATAGCATCAGCGTGCCATATACTGAATTTTTGAGGAAGTTCGAGAGCGGAGAACTTGCGCAGGTTACGATATCCGACGGCGCGGATCTTCGCTTTAGCGTACACGGAAGTTATGCGGTGTACACCACCGCAAACCCGCGCAATCCCGCCTTGCGCGAAGAGCTTCTGCGCGGCGGGGTGGACGTGGCCGAAGGCGGCGCGGCGGCCGGTCTTGCGCAGATCCTTATATCTGTGGCGTTCTTTGCCGCGGGAATATTCGTGGTGGCCAAGCTGCTGAAAAAACATTCGCCAAGCCGCGAGATGGCGTTTTGCGTACACGACGCGGCGGCAAGCGGCGGCACGGGCTGTACCTTCGCGGACGTAGCCGGCAACCACGAGGCCAAGGAGAGTATGCAGGATCTGATAGACTTCATCCGCAACCCGGCCAAGTATTCGCGCCTGGGCGCCAGGATACCGCGCGGCATAATATTCTACGGCGCGCCGGGAACGGGCAAGACGCTGTTGGCCAAGGCCGTGGCGGGTGAGGGCGGCGTGCCGTTCTTCTCCGTCAGCGGCTCCGACTTTGTTCAGATGTATGTGGGCGTGGGCGCGAAGCGCGTGCGGGAACTGTTCAAGAACGCCCGCGCCAAGGGCAGAGCCGTGATCTTCATAGACGAGATAGACGCGCTGGGCAAGAAACGCCAGGGCGCGTCGGGCGGAGGGTCCGACGAACGGGATCAGACGCTTAATGCGCTGCTGACCGAAATGTCGGGCTTTGCCGGCGGCGAGGGTATCATCGTGATCGCCGCAACAAACAGGCTGGACACCTTGGACGAAGCTCTCCTGCGCCCGGGGCGTTTCGACCGCCACGTGGAGGTCTCCCTGCCGGATCTCGGCGCGCGCAGAGCCATTCTGGAGCATCACGCGGCGAACAAGCCGCTTGCGCCGGACATCGACCTTGCCGCCCTTGCGCGTAAGACGGTGTACTTCAGCGGCGCGATGCTGGAAAACTTGCTGAACGAAGCCGCCATACTCACGGCCAAGGCTTGCGGCGAGAGCATCACCCGCGGCGACATCGACCAAGCCTTCATGACGGTGATCGCCGGCGCGGCCAAGACCGACCGCAGCCACGTGCGCGAACACGAGCGGCGCATCACGGCGTACCATGAATCCGGCCACGCGCTTGTGTCGCGGCTGGTATCCCCCGAGACGATAGTGTCCAAGGTGTCGATAATTCCAAGCACCAAGGGCGCGGGCGGCTTCTGCCTGAATGTTCCGCCGGAGAAGATGTACTTCACCAAGCGCGATCTGGAGGCTCAGATAAAGATCGCCCTGGCCGGCCGCGCAAGCGAGGAACTCATATTCGGCGCGGACAACATCACAACCGGCGCAAGCAACGACATCGAGCGCGCCACCAAGATCTGCAAGGACTATGTGGCCAAGTATGCCATGGGCACAGCGCACGGCCTGCTGAACCTGGAGGTGCTTGACGCAACGGGCAAGATCTTCGACGAATGCGGGCAGCTTGCGGAGCGTCTCTACCGCGAGACCTTGGACGACATCCGCGCCGTCCTGCCCAAGCTTCACGTTATGGCGGAGGAATTGCTGGCGCGAGAGGTCTTGGATCAGGAGGACATCGAGAGGATAGCGGCCTGATGGCGGAGGATCTCACCCTTGTCGGCTTCGATATCACCCATGGTCTCACCAATGGTGACAATGGCGGCAATCGACAGGCGCGACCTCATGCTCTCCATAAAGGGCGCGTCACAGCCTTTGAAAGCGGCGGCAACAGCGCGATGCTCCGCGCACGCTAACTTGCGGTACATCTGCTCCTTCGATAGTTGCTGCATATCGTGCTGGAATTCCGCGCTTTCCGGAAAGGCGCAGAGGTACGGGTCTGTGAGGATGTTCAGGCGGATCTTCGGGTTGGCCGCGTCCGTAAGTTCCGGCAGGTACTTCTCGCCCAGAATGGACGCTATGACGAACGGGGTGTAGTTCGGGTTGTGGGGATCCCGCAACAGGGACAAACCCTGCGCGATGATTAACCTTTCCAGCAATGCCGCGCCCGTATGTCCATCAGCCATAACGATGTAGCAGAACACCTTCTCGATAATCTCGTCGTCGGCGTTACAGCTTAGGAACAGCTCTGCGCACATCTTTGTGAACTCGCTGTCATGCGCGGTGGCTTCCTCCAAGGATATAATGCCGTGCATCTTTACGAAGAACGACAGGTTGATCATCTTGTAGGCCGTGGGCAGGCAGAGCTGTTTCTCTTCATCCGTGAAGCGCACACCCAAGCTTTTCATGAAATTATGCATAGACATCACCTTTCGTCATAAATTGCAATCAATGGGCGCGGTTCGCCGTATTTACGTGAACCTTGCCCATATTATTTTGCCGCGTTACATGGTATAATGAAGCAACATAACAAGGCAGTACAACAACTTGGAGAGTAGGGAACATATGTCATCAGGCGGCAATATCAGGAATGTGGCGATAATCGCGCACGTGGACCACGGCAAGACAACATTGGTGGATCAGCTTCTGTGGCAGAGCGGCGCGTTCCGCGAGAATCAGGCGGTGAGCGAGCGCGTGATGGATTCGGGAGATTTGGAGCGCGAGCGCGGTATCACCATCTTGGCCAAGAATACATCGGTGCAGTACAAGGGTACGAAGATAAACATTGTGGACACACCCGGCCACGCGGACTTCGGCGGCGAGGTGGAGCGCGTGCTGAAGATGGTTGACGGCGTGGTGCTGGTGGTGGATGCCTTCGAGGGGCCGATGCCGCAGACCAAGTTCGTGCTGAAGAACGCGCTGGATCTGGAGCTGCCCGTGGTCGTATGCCTGAACAAGGTGGACAGGCCGGAGGCGCGCCCGAACGAGGTCGTGGACGAGGTGCTGGAGCTGTTCATGGAGCTGGACGCGTCGGAGGCACAGCTGGATTCGCCCTTTGTCTACGCTTCGGCCAAGAAGGGCTGGGCGGCCAAGCAGCCTTCGGACAGCGGGCAGGGCATGACGCCGCTGTTTGACGCGCTCCTCGAATACATCCCCGCACCGGCGGGCGACCCCGCGGCAAGCACCCAGGTGCTGATCTACAACATCGACTACAGCAGCTATCTGGGGCGCATCGGCATTGGCAGGGTGATAAACGGCACGGTTTGCGTCAACGACACGGTGGGCGTAGCCAACGTCCACGATACGGGCAAGTTCAAGACCGTGAAGATCTCGAAGCTATTCGAGTTTGCGGGGCTGGAGCGCGAGGAGGTCAGGCAGGCCGGCGTCGGCGCGATAATCGCGCTTTCGGGCATACCCGAGATCAAGATCGGCGATACGCTGTGTTGTCCGGACGCGCCCGCGCCCCTGCCGTTCAGCAAGATATCCGAGCCTACGCTCACCATGAACTTTATGGTGAACGACAGCCCGCTGGCGGGGCAGGAGGGCAAGTTTATCACATCCCGCCAGGTGCGCGAGCGTCTGTATCGGGAGCTGAACACAGACATGAGCCTGCGCGTGGAGGACACGGAAAGCACGGAAGTATTCAAGATCTCCGGGCGCGGCGAGCTTCACCTTTCCATATTGATAGAGACCATGCGCCGCGAAGGTTACGAGTTCCAAGTGTCGAAGCCGGCGGTGCTGTACAAGGACATCGGCGGCAGCCGCCACGAACCCATGGAGGCCGTGACCATCGACGTGCCGGAGGATTTTTCGGGCGTAGTTATCCAGAAGCTGGGCAGCCGCAAGGGCGAGCTTATGCAGATGTCCAACTCCAAGGGCGGTTACGCGCGGCTGGACTTTGTGATTCCTGCGCGCGGGCTGATCGGCTATAGATCCGAGTTTATGACGGACACCAAGGGCAACGGCATCATGAACACGCTCTTTGACGGTTACGCGCCCTACAAGGGCGACATCCCCGAGAGACCCCAGGGTTCGCTGATCTCCTTCGAAACAGGCGACGCGATACCCTACGGCATGTACAACGCGCAGGAGCGCGGAAGCCTGTTTGTGTCGCCGGGCGCGAAGGTATACGCCGGCATGGTCGTGGGGCGCAACGCCCGCAGCTTCGACATGGAGGTCAACATCTGCAAGCAGAAGAAGCTGACGAACATGCGGGCGTCCGGCAGTGACGACAATCTGCGCCTTGTGCCGGCGGAGGTCATGAGCCTGGAGCAGTGTCTGGAGTTTATCGCCGAGGACGAGCTGCTGGAGGTCACGCCGGTGAACCTTCGCATACGCAAGAAGATTCTGGAATCCACCGCGCGGGCAAGGGCGAACAAGAAGTGAACTCCGGCGTACTGACCGCGCGTATGGAGGATGTGGCGAAGAAGGCGGCGCGGGCGGGCTGTGCCGCGTCGCGCTTTATCACCCCCGCCGAGGCCGCGGAGGTGGGGCGGCACTTCGGTAAACTGCATTATGTAAACCTAGCCTTCGACGGGGGCTTCGCCGAGGCGGAGCGCGTCCGAGCCGTGTTCACAAACCCTGATTGGGGCGAGTGCCGGCGCGGCGAGCTGTTCGCCGTGCTGCAAATCCGCTGGAACAAGGCTTACGGTCTGGCGCACCGCGATATCTTGGGAGCGTTGATGGCTCTTGGCATCGAGCGCGACACCATGGGCGACATCGCCTGCGAGGGCAACCGCGCCAACCTGGTCTGCCTGCCGGAGCTTGGAGACTATGTGCGCACAAGCTTCACAAAGGCCGGGCGCGTAGGCGTGGAAGTGTCGGAGATAGGTCTGGATGAACTGGGCGCGAAGCAGGAGAGCTTGAAGCTGAGGACGGACACCGTGGCCTCCCTGCGGCTGGACGCGGTGATGTGCGCGGCGTTTGACCTCTCCCGATCCCAAGCGGCCGAGCTGATATCGGCCGGCCGCGTAAACCTTGACTATGCCCAGTGCCTGCAACCTGCGCGGGAAGTCGGCGAAGGCGCGCTTATATCCGTGAGAGGTCTTGGCCGCGCAAGGCTTACGGAAGTTGGTGGAACATCGCGCAAAGGCAGAATATTCGTGCAATTCGGACTATTCTGATTGTTCCGGCGAAACGTGGTGCAGGGCATACAGCCCTGTGACAGGATCCCTGCTCCGGCTGTCCACGAACACGCCTGTGCCGTCCGATAACGTGGCCGCTTCGTCGCGGGCTATCGTCCTGCCCAGTTTACGTTCGGCAACCCGCACCATCGTGTTCCTGCCGCCTTTTCTAAGGAAGGGCGGCGTATTCTTGCCCGTAACCATCATGAGCCAGTCGCGGTGCATGTTGTCGCGCAGTATGTCGCCGTCGATGCCGGGCAGGGCGGCGAAGATACCGTGCAGGGCTTCGGCGTAGCGGGTGAGGTCTGTGGCGTGGTTGGGCGCGGCTGTGCCGATTGCGCCAAACAGCGAGAACGGATCCAAACCGGACGCCGCGCAGACATACTCCAGAGTTTGCAGGAATCTGCCCTTGTTGTAGGTGCTTCGCAGGGCGTTTTCGGCGTGTTTCAGCGTTTGCAGATCCTGTTCGCTTAGCCAGGGGCTGTGCAGGATCTCGTAGGGCGGCCGCGGGCAATAGCGTATGCCCAGCGCGTCCGCATCTTCGCGCAGCTTGCTCCCGTGCAACAGCTTCAGGAAGCCGAGCTGCAAGTTGTGTGCGCCCAGGCCGTAGGCGCGGGCGAAGCTTGCGCGGAAGTCCGCCAAGGTCTCGTGGGGCAGTCCGGCAATCAGGTCTATGTGTACGTGAATGTTGCGCCCCCGCATTATTGTGCGGATGTTGCGCTCTGCGGCCTCTTGGTCGGTCTTTCGGGACACCGCCAGCAGGGTCGGCTCGTGGAAGCTTTGCAGGCCGGCCTCCAGCTGGAAACGCCCCGGGGGCGCCGCGGCAAGCAGTGCCAAGGTGCGTTCGTCAAAGAGATCCGCGCCAACTTCCATGTGGAAGCAGCACGCGGTGTCCAGCCCGATGATGTACTCGAACAGCCGGTACGCGCGGTCAACGTCGCAGTTGAACGTCCTGTCCACAAACTTTATCGTGCGTGTGCCGGACCGCGCCAGCTTCG
>WRAA01000094.1 GCA_009780445.1 Defluviitaleaceae bacterium | reverse complement strand
TAATCCTTGGAGATTACAGGCTGTCGCTCTCTTAAAGGCGCCACCCAGATTTGAACTGGGGGTAAAGGATTTGCAGTCCTCTGCCTTACCACTTGGCTATGGCGCCGTATGTAAGAATTATAAAGTGACCCGTAGGGGACTCGAACCCCTGTTCCAGCCGTGAAAGGGCCGTGTCTTAACCGCTTGACCAACGGGCCGTTTATTTCAAACAACTATGGTAGTGTACCGGAGTTCGCGCATTTTGTCAAGTATGAAATTTCGCTTGTAATTATCGCGGTATTCCGGTATCATATTAGGCAAAATATCTCCGAGGGAAGGTCGAGCACTTTATGAAGAAGGACGATGACGCCAAGAGGGTCGCATGTAAGCAACGGTTGCTGCAAATTACAGATCTTAACGCCGATACCATCAAGGAGATGTCTGACGAAGCCCTCCTGAACTATACCGAGACCCTCGGCACATCTATCGGCGCGTTTCCCATACAGAAGGAAAAGTGCGAGGACGCATTCGAAAAGGCGAACTACTCGTCCATGGTGCAGTGGCTCCGTGCTATCCGCAACAACCTCACAAAGATACACGCCGACGCCCTGGCGCGGGATTGCGACAAGCAGATCTTCCTGAACCAAGACATCGAGAACATACGCCGCGAAAGGCTCAAGGGCTTCCTGGGCTACTTCCTCGTAACGGCGACCATGCTGTTCGAAGATATTGCGCAAGTGTTCAAGGAGCTTGAACTGCAATCGGACAGCGGCGAATCGGCTTCGGCCGGGGCGGCGTCTCCCTACAACGTTATAAGGAACAACCTGTCCGCCTTGTCCGATCTGGAGCAGCACAAGATCGAACAGATGACGGACGAACAGCTGCAAACATACATCGACATCCTCCACGCCTTCCCCGACAGCTATACCCCGCTGGAGAACAGCCTGCGCGGCGCGATGAAGATCCGCAACTACACCCTGGTGCTGAAAGGCCTGGCCACCATCGAGGGCAGCCTGTCGAAGATATTCGCCACCGGCCTCGCGGAGGACTGCAAGAGCCAGATCCAGGCAAACCGCGACGTCAACAGCATCCGCCACGAGAAGCTCGAGGCCTTCACCAACTACTTCCTCTCGTCTGTGGCAATGCTTGCGGACGATGTGCGCGGGCTGAACCTTGCAAGCTCTGTCTCGAAGGAGCCGGAGCAGGCCCCCGAAGCCGAAAAGCCGCCTGTGCTGGAGATCCTGTCCCCCGGAGCATCCAAGAACTCCAAGAAAATACTGATCACGAACAAGAGCAAGCTCTTCATGGAGAACCTGCGCGTGGCACTCGACGGCACGGGCTACCGGATCTATGGCGCGGCAACCGGCAAGGATTCTCTGGACTATATCCGGACGGCGCCGGCCAAGCCGAACCTTGTAATTCTCGACGACGATCTGCCGGACATGGACAGCTGGGAGCTTGCGAAAAAAATCCGCGAGAGCGGCCATAACGTTCCCATAATATTCCTTGCGTCCAACATCACGAAGGAATATATGGTGAAGGCGATGACAGCCGGCGTCGCGGACTTTATAATCAAACCTATAGCGTCGAAGAACGTGCGCGAGAAAGTCGCCAAGTTCCTTGTAAAGTGAGTAAAAGCCTGGGGCGTGTTTGAAAACCCGCTTCCGGCAGATTTTCGAGTGATTTTTTCGCTAGACTAGGAAGTGGCAAACGCCGCGAACCCTTGTGGTTCGCAAGTTTGACACTGACGACGTATGGCGGAAAAAGCACCGAAAATGCGCCGAAATGGGGTTTTCAAACACGCCCTAGGGCATCCCCTAGGCTTTTCGTATATCTGCAACCACGAGCACGATCATCAGCCCTATGGCCGCAACCACCGCGCTCATGCCGGCGAATATGCCGAACCTGTCGGACAGCGCGCCGGTGATAAGCGGCATCACTATCGCGCCCAGCCCGCTTATCAGCAGCAGCACGCCCAGGCTTTGCGGATAGTCGCGGATGGTCTTGCTGACATTTGCGATAACCGTGGGATAAATTCCGGCCGTGGAGAAGCCAAGGCCGATTATCGCCAGAGTTATCACCGCCACGTTCTCCGTCGCGAGCAGCATTATGTAGAACACTGCGGTTCCCGCCGCGGCCGCGGCCAGTATCTTCTTCTTCGAGATCCTGTCGCCCACGAACACAATGCTGAGCCGGCCCACAAGGATCACCGCCCACAGCAGGGCCGCAAGGGTCTGCGCAAATTCCCGCGACATAATGCCTTCGTTAACGAAGTATGTCACTATCCAGCCGTTGACCGTGGCCTCTACGCACAGATAGAAGAAGAGTATACCCACGTTAACCCAGAGCCGCGTATTCTTCAGGAATCCATAGGACATCTTCGCCTTGCGCGCGGCCTGCGAAAGGCCGCTGAAGTCCGCCCGCAAAAACAGCAGATTCGCCGCCAGCACAAGCCCGGCTATTATCAGGGCGGCTATCTTCCAGCCTTCGTCGCCCGCCGCGTTAGTGCTCCATATCACGATAAACGGCGCGACAAGTGCGCCCACGGCAAAGGTGCTGTGTAGGAAGTTCAGCGCGGAGGTGCTTCCGCCCGACACCTCGTTCACTATCGCGTTGTTAAAGTTGGATATGCTGCCGCGGCTTATACCAATAAACAGGAAGCCGATTATCAGCCAGACCGGGTTCCCCGTCACAACAACTATCACAAAACCCAGCACCACGAACATGCACAGGAAGATCAGAGCCTTCTTGCGCCCCAGGTACAGCGGCAGTATGCCCGCAAGGAAGCCGGCGGCCAAGTTGCCCGTGTGGTGCGCCGAAAGCAAGGCCCCGCTCTGCGTATTGCTAAGCCCATACTCCGCGCTGATAAGCGGCAGGAGCGAACCCAGCACCATGGCATACAGCCCGTTCAGCGTAAAGATAAAGAAGCAGCACAGCAACAGGTACTTGCTCGCAGGGTCCAGCCTCGAGTAAAACGATTCGTTCATGTTCTCATCCGCTCATAATGATATCGTACAACATTGTCCAGCATACACCCATCGACAAAAAATGTCAACCTACTTTATAATCTTCGAGCGAAACTCCTGCTTCCACCTTTCGAAATTCCACGTGGTCAGGAACTTGCGCGCGGCCGTCATTCCGTTTTCAAGCAGCCGGAGCTTTTCGGCGTCGGAGATGTCAAATTCTGTGGTGCCGACCACCCTGCCCTTGCTGCCCGAGGTTATCGCGGTGGATATCAATATTGTGCGCGCAAGATCCCCGCGGGATTCCGAAATGTGCCGGTTATCCCACGCGCTCATGAGAGTGGATATTATCGCCTTGACAAAACCTATGAGGGTGTTGCCGTGGTCTGTCCTGCGCGGGCTTTTGTTGTCGCTTCCGAACTTAAAGCCGAAGGTGGGCAGGGCGGGGTTCGGGCTTCCGTCGTCCAGCACCCACACGGGGTAGTTGCTGAGCAGCCCGCCGTCCAGAATCACATGTTCCCTGCCGTCCTTGCATGTCAGCCGAAACGGCTCGAAGTAGAACGGTATGCACATGCTCATCCTAACGGCCTTGGAAATTGGGAAGCTGTCCGGGTCTATGCCGAACCGCGCGAGATCCCCCGGCAGGAGCAGCATGGCCTTGTCCGTTATGTCCGACGCTATCGCCTGGAACTTGTAGCGGTACCTCTCGTCCTCAAGGTCTGTGCGGATATCCGCGAAGCACACCGCGCCCTTCTTGCGCAGCAGATCGCTCAGCCAGTCCTCGAACGCGTCCGCGCTGTAAATGCCCCACCTGTGGGCAAGATTCATCAGCTTAGGCGTGTAGAACCTCCTCACCAGCCACGGAGCGTCCAGCATCAGCTTGTAGTCCAGCCGCACCAGCTCGTCGCGGATCTCGCTTCCCTTGTAACCCGCCGCCAGCAACGCCGCCACAATCGCCCCGGCCGACGTTCCCACAATGTTCTCAAACTCATAACCGGCTTCCTCCAGCACCATCACCGCTCCCGCAAAGCCCGTACCCTTCACCCCGCCGCCCTGGAACACCGCGTCACACTTAGGCACACCCACACCCCCCTACGCTCCAGTTTATTAAGCGCGGGCATCATGCGTTACTGCCAATCATCTATTAGTTCAAATTGACATACAAAAGCCCGGGTAGTCGCTTAGTGACCGCCTCCGGGCTCTTACAATAATTTTACAGCTTACATTGCACTACACTTTTAAGTGCAAAACAATGCAGACTTACTTCGCGTAGAACATCCGCTTGCTGTCGAGGTAGTCGTGCACATAGCGCAGACATTCGCCGAAGCGTTGGAAATGCACTACTTCCCTCTCGCGCAGGAACCTTATGGGGTCAGCCACGTCCGGGTCGTCGATAAGATCCAGCAGATATTCATAGGTCGAACGGGCCTTCTGCTCCGCCGCCATGTTTTCATACAGATCTGTGATCGGGTCGCCCTTGGACTGTATATACGCCGCCGTCCATGCCACCCCGCTCGCGCCGTGGGGGTGTATGCCCAGGCCGTGGTCGATATAGGACGCGTCCATCCCGGCCTCACGCATCTGCTCCGGCGTTGCGTTCTCCACAAGCTGGTGACATATGGTGCCGATCATTTCAAGGTGTGCCAATTCTTCCGTACCACCGGGTTATCAGCTTCCGATGCGGCTGCGCTTGGAAATGTTGATGATGAGGGTGTCGAGGTGCGGCACTTCGCCGGAGCTTACGGCGTTGCGCCAGTAGGCCGGGTCGGTGATGACCCCCGCGGCCTGCAAGATTTCAAGGGCGGTGTCGAAGCTGCCGTTGCCGTTGTCCACTGCGCTGTCCATCAGGTTACGCCGGCGCACGTTGTCCAGCAAGTTGTCGAGATAGCGCACACTCGTGACATTGCGCCAATATTCGGGGGAGTTCATCACACCAAGGGCGGACATCGCCGCCAGGTTTTCCTGCGAAAGCGGGAAAAGCGCGGGCACGGGCGGCGTAGGTTCGGACTTTGGCCTTGCGGCTTCCCACGGCATTGTTGCGTCCTGCGCAAGCCTCCGTCCACCTTGCAGATCCCTAAGGCTTAACCCGCCGGTGAACTCGCAGTGCGTCCTGTCCCGGAAGCTTGCCCAGTCGCCGCCCCACACGCCGCCCATTCCGCGCCAAATGCGCCCGCCCTCCGCAAAGAAGGCGGCGTTGTTCCACTCCTGCCCGCGTATGTTCTGGAAGAAGTCGAAGGCCAGGCGGAAGTTGTGGATGCTTTCGCCGCCGCGCGCATTGGTGACAATGTTGCCGGGCCGCGTGCGCCCCTGCGCGAACAGCTGATCCTGGTACGCGCTGCAGCGGTATGTCGATGATACGCCAACAGCCGAGAAACCCTCCGACCGCATCAGCCGGTTGAATTCCTCGAACCCGCGCCGTACAGCCGGGTGCAGTTCCTGTATGTCTCGTGAGTTTGTCACAGATATCGCCTCCTAAACTACTATATTACGCAGGTTACGCGGACGTGCATCTGCTAAACAGCCTAAATAATTGATTCGTCTATATCGTGCTTCTTCTTGGCAATATCCATTGCAGAATTTTCCATTTTTAAGTAAACCTCAAAAAACGCACAATGAACGCTATGGGCTATTGTTATATACTCTGTCCGCTCATTGTCATCTTTTGAAGCTAATGCGGGTGGTGGCTCATCTAACTTGCTTTCGAGCCAATCCACCTTGTCCATTACCTCAGAAAATAACTCTTTAAAACCTATAGAATCATACACAAAATCTCGATAGTATTTTGGATGAGCCGAGGCAAGCCGTGAATATTCTCTCACGTACTGATTCGCAAACTTAACAATCCCAGCGAGGTGAAGATGGAAGTTATCACCTTCGGCATTAAGTAAAGCTCGTTGGTTTATCCTGAATTGGCGATCAATTTCCAACAATCGAGAACACATTTGCGGATGGCTTTTGATTTGCCTTTTTAGCCGCCTTGCATCCTTTTCCTTTGAATTTTGATGTAGCAAGAAAATAACACCTGTTACACATCCTGCTGCTATACTTGAAAAAAACGCCGACCATAATTGGTTATGCTGATAAAAGATAATCATTAATGCGGTTGACACAATAAATATCAAGATTATTGATGTGAACATTTTTTTGTAAAGCATTTTAAAAAATCCCTTCATTGATATTTTTTTGATTTGTATAATAATTCCAATTTATCAAGTTCCTGTTGCATTTGGGCTTTAGATTTTTTGGATTGAATCGTAAAATCCGCAAATTCATTTTGCAATTAAGTCGGCGCACAGGAATGCAAAGGGCTTTCAAACGCTCCTTTGTTTTGTAAATGTATTATCGCCGTTTCGCCATATTCAAAGTAAAGAGCAATCATCGCTTTCTCCGATTCTCTTTTCTGCGCCAAGAACGCTTGCGGTTTTAACAATGCCCCTGCCATATTTTTTCTGCAGCTCCAGCATGGCATCGTCCAGTTTGTTTTTCTGTTCATCTTCGCTGGTATCAAACAGCGACATTTGCATAGCGGGCGAAGTGGTGAAATTGCTCAAGGTTATACCTATAAGCCGAATTGGGCGGCGTTCGATTTTATCCAGCAGCGCGGCGGCGGTTTCGTATATAATCCGCGCGTTGTTCGTGGCATTGCCGCTTTTGGAGCGTGTTACTGACTTCATATCGGCATAGGTGATTTTTAACGTGATTGTGTGGGCATAAATGCCTTTAAGTTTCACATCAAAGCTAAGTTTTTGCGCCGTTAATAACAGGACATCTTGAAGGTAGGCGAAGTCCTTTGTATCCTTCTGGAAAGTCTGCTCTGTGCCGATGGATTTTGCCTCCGATGAAGGTGTTACCCTGCGATGGT
The DNA here is from genome assembly GCA_009780445.1 of Defluviitaleaceae bacterium. Lineage (GTDB taxonomy): Bacteria > Bacillota > Clostridia > Lachnospirales > WRAA01 > WRAA01. Next base: position 905 of record WRAA01000094.1, on the reverse strand, counting down.
CAATGCCGTCAGCCAGTTCAATTATCTGCCTGCCGTGATTACCAAGCAGGGCAACCACGCCTTGCGTATTCCCATAAATATGCCGAACGGTTGTTATCCCTATACGCTGTAATTCATCGGCAGTTTTTGCACCTACGCCATAAATTGTGCGGACACTGCGGTCGATGATTAGGTCACGCAGAGCCTGCGGCGTTGGAATTTCAAAGAATCCGTCGGGCTTGTCCTCTTCGCTGGCTAACTTTGAGGACATCATGGAAAACCCTAAACCCACAGAACAAGTCAGCCCCACATTTTCCAGCGTTCTGCGCTTTATCTCATGCCCGATTTCCCCCGCGCCGCCAAACAGATGCTCCGAGCCCGTAACATCCATGAAACCTTCATCCAAGGATACATATTCGCAGAGGTCGGTGTAATCGCTCCAAATTTTATGCACTTGCCGGGAGGCCTCCCTGTATTTGTGCATGTTGGGATGCATATAAACTCCCTGTGGACAGCGGCGATATGCCTCCTGTATGCTCATGGCAGAGCGTACTCCGTACTTCCGCGCCTCGTAACTGCAAGTAGCGACAACACCGCGTTCGCCGGGCAGCGCGCCGATTATCAGAGGCTTTCCGGCAAGTTCGGGATTGTCGCGCACTTCTACCGCGGCAAAAAATGCATCTAAATCAACATGAACAATTCGCATGGGTCACAGTCCTTGGGCGTGTTTGAAAACCCCATTTCGGCGCATTTTCGGCAAATTTTCCGCCGTGCGTCGTCAGCTCCTCCTAGCGAACCACGAGGGTTCGCGTCGTCGTCGCTTCCTAGGGCGTGTTTGAAAACCCCATTCCGACGTATTTTCGGTGCTTTTTCCGCCATACGTCGTCAGCGTCAAACTTGCGAACCACTGCGGGTTCGCGGCGTTT
>WRAA01000093.1 GCA_009780445.1 Defluviitaleaceae bacterium | reverse complement strand
TCCGCCATACGTCGTCAGTGTCAAACTTGCGAACCACAAGGGTTCGCGGCGTTTGCCACTTCCTAGTCTAGCGAAAAAATCACTCGAAAATCCGCCGGAAGCGGGTTTTCAAACACGCCCTAAGCGGTTGTTGAACAGCCGCTTATCGCATCCATGTACTGTGTTCATGTATGGCGTTGAACTCGTCCGCCAAGATGCCGTAAACATGTACGTCATGCGCTTTGCCGCGCGAAAATATTCTGCCGCGCAGAGTTCCCTCGTGCGTAAAGCCGAACTTCTCGTGGAAGGCGCGGGAGGCCGGGTTGTAGCTGTATACGTGGGCTTCGGCCTTGCGGAAGCCTTTTTCGTTGAAGTAGTAGTCCAGCAGGAGCTTCAGCGCGTCCTTGCCAAGCCCCTTGCCCCGGAACTTCTCGATGATGCAGATGCCGTAGATCAGGTACATCTCCGGGCGTTTGGTGAACCATACGCTTAGCTCTCCGGCGTATTCACCCTCGGAGTTTTCCACGGCCAGCAGGCACCTGTCGTCGTTGTCCTTGCTCCATAACGTTAGAGTTTCGGCGTAGTCCTCCCGAATTTTCTCCGGCGTTTCGGGAAAGCGCAGTACGTCGTGCAGCCAGTCCAGCTTTGCGTCACGCCGGTCGCGCTCCCGCACCATTCGCTCGATGTCCTCGTTGTCGAAGGCGCGTATGCGCACGCGCTCCGTCTGCCAATAGTTGCTCGGCATGGGTCACATCCCAAGCTTTGCTTTTAGCGCGGCAAGCTCGTTGTCTACGCTTGCGTTTGCGGTGCCCGACTTGTACTTCTCCTCGAGAGCCTTGGCTTCGTCGATGGGTTCGCGGTTAAGCTCCGCCATTGCGTTGGCCGCGTCCAGCTTCTGGTTGACCTTCGCCTCCATGCGGTCGAAGGCGGCCGCGCCGCTTCTTCCCGCGCTCGGCATCTCGAACTTGTTCACGCGCTCCTGCGTTTTCGCCACGGCGGCCTTGGCCTTTATGGTGTTCTTGCGGGCCGTCAGGTCGTTGATGTCGCGCACGAGTTTGTCGTGCATCTGGCGCATCTTTTCGGCGTTGCCGCGCGATACTTCATAGGCCGTGGCAAGCCCCGCGCCGGCGGCCTCCAGTTCCTGCTTCTTGTTCAGGAACACGCGTGCGTCGCCCTCGTTCTGCGCCATAAGAGCCTTTTCGGCCAGACCCATGAACTTGGCGACTTCGACGCGGTTCTCGTCCACCAAACGCTTACAGCGCGCCTCTTCCGCCATTACCGCCGCCGTTTCCCTCTTGACCTCCGCCAGATCCTTGGCCATGTTCACCAGGTACTGATCCACCATCTTGGCGGGGTCCTCCACCCTGTCGAGCAACGCGTTGATGTTTGCCGCCATTATGTCCTTAAAACGTGCTAATGCCGCCATGTTGGCCTCCTCTAGTCCTAGGGTCTGTAACTAAATAAACTTCCCATATTCCTTGTCTTTTTGCACGGCTACTGCGTCAGTTCCTCCTAGCGAACCACTGCGGGTTCGCGGCGTCGTCACTTCCTTGTATCCGCACAAAAATCCTGCGGAATATTGGAAAGTTTATTTAGCTACAGACCCTTATACTTATCCTCAAGGTCTCGCAGCTCGTTGCCGCCGCCTATCTCTTCGAATGATGTTGACAGGATCTCCTGCGTCTGCTCGAACTCGCGGTTCTTCTGCGCCTTGGCCTTGTTCCACCACACAAACGCCAGAGCCGCGCCCGCCAGCAGTATCAGCCCGCCGAAGATGGGCACAAACGGAGAGCGCGTCACGCTCATGATCCTCACCGACGCGTCGTTGAAGGCGCGCGAGAAGAATTCTTCCGTGTCGATGTCCTCGAAGTAGTACCTGTCGATATAGTCCAGCAGGATGTCCCGCGCCTCGGCGTCCATGACCTGACGCGCCTGTATTCCCGTGATTATCCACGTGCGGTAGTCGCTCGCCGGATATTCGTGGAACAGCAGGAGCATGTTGCCCTCCATGTTGAAGATCCTGTCGTAGAGCTGATCCGCATACGCCTCCATCTGCGCCTGGCTGGGTGCGCGTGTGCCGTCAACCGTATCTGTGATGTACACATGCGGGCGCACGCCCGTGCGCCGGTAGAAGTTGCGCAGACCCGCTTCCATTGCGGTGCTGTTGCGTATCCAGTCCAGATGGTCCGTATAAAATGGCGCTTCCGCGGCCGATCCGGGCGGCAGGGCCGTGCGCTGTACCGTTGACGGCGTAACGTTCCCGCCGGTGTTCAGCGACGACACCACGATCGTGATCAGCACCAGGAGCAGTATTATCAGCATAATGGTTCCGCAACCGCAGCCGCCGGATCCGCCGCCCTGCCCGCCGCCACCGCCACCGCCGCCACCATGGTGGTGATGGTGTACGTGGCGCGTGCGCCTGCCGCCGAAGCCGCGCCCAAGCATCAGCCCCCAGCCCATTCCGCCCCAGAAGCTCCCGCCGGATCCGCTCGTGGGGCGCGGTGCCTGTGGCCTTGCCCCGCCGCCGACCCCTCCGCCGCGTCCGCCGCTAATCCCGCCGGAACCGATTCCGCCGCCGCGGCCGCCGGAGCTTATCCCGCCGCCGCGCCCCGCGCCAAAGGAGCCGCGCCCGCTCGACCCGCGCATACCGCCGCCACTGCTTCCGCGTCCGCCGCTAAATCCGCCGCCGCGACCTCCTCTTCCCATCAAACCATCCCCAGTCTTGTTCGAATAAAAAATTCCCACTGTGTACGAACACCCAGCGGGAAACAAACGAGCGCGAGAAGGGATTCGAACCCTCGACCCTCGCCTTGGCAAGGCGATGCTCTACCACTGAGCCACTCGCGCGTATCGTGCTTTGCTTACCTTTGACATAATAGCATAAGCGCGCCCCTGTGTCAAGCACTTTTTCAGAAGATTGTGAAATATTGGCTCAGCTTGTTATGCGTGTACGGTGGTGTTCTTGCCCTTGTGCTTGGCCTTGTAGAGGGCGGTGTCGGCGGAGCCGATCAGCACGCCAAGGGATTCGAACGCGTTGGTCTGCGTGGCCACGCCCAGGCTGATGGTGGAGGTTATGATGTGGTCGTTGTGGACGACGCCGGATTCGGCCACAATGCAGCGTATGCGCTCGGCAAGTTTCATCGCCATTTCGGGGGTGGACTCGGGGATCAGCAGGATGAACTCTTCGCCGCCATAACGCGCGAAAAGGTCGCTGGGGCGCAGAGAAGCCTGCACGGCCGCGGCCACTTCGATAAGCACGGCGTCACCGGCCTGGTGGCCGTAGGTGTCGTTCACCAGCTTGAAGTTGTCGAGATCGAACATGATTATTGATATCGGCAGGGTGTTCTGGCCGGAGATTCGTCTGGCGGTTTCTATGAAGTAGTGCCGGTTATGTATGCCCGTCAGGCTGTCGCTGAAGGCCAGCACCTCCAGTCGGTTCTTCAGCTCCAGCGTCTCCTTCAGCACGCGCAGATCGCGGATGTAGCCGGTCACGAAGTATTTGCCGTTGATGTTGACCTTCACCAGGGTGATCTCTGTGGGGATAAAGCCGCCCTCGGCGTTTTTGTGCAGCCACTCGAAGATCTCGCGGCCGGTGATGAAGGCCTTCTGGATCATGCGGTATGCCTTCTCGCGGGAAGGGATTCCGTCGGGCTGGTGCAGTGGGGAGTAGCTGTAGAAGTTGCTCAGCAGCACGTCCTTCTCCCTGACACGCAGGAGGTTCAGCGTTTCCGTGCTGCAGTCCAGCAGGATCATGTTTTCGTCCCATATCAGGAAGCCGAAGGGCATTGACTCGAGCAGGGAGCGCGCAAAACCGTAGGTGCCGCCGTCAGCGCTGATGACAGAGCCGGAGGGATAGCCGGAGATCGGGCGAAGGTCGTATGTATGTGTTGTGACGTAAGTTTCGGAATCAATTTTGACGCGCGTAAAAATTATCTCCGCCGGCAGAAGCTCGCCGAGAAGGTTGCGGTGCGTCCAGCGGCAGACGGAGCGGCCCCGTATGAAGGTATCCCCGACGATCCCCAGCATCTTCGCGCGGGACATCTGCCCGTCCGGCTGCGCCTCCGGCGAAAGGTCGAAGAACCGCAGGATATAGTCGTCCTGCGAACCTATCTCGAAGAGCCTGATAGCTTCGGAGTTACAGGCCACGATGTTAAGCTCGCCGTTCCATATAGTACACGCAAAGGGCGCGGAATCCAGTAAAGTCTGCAACCCTGTGCCGTTGTTGTCGGAGTGATTTGCGGGAGTGCTGTTCATGTCGAATTCCTCGATTTAGCAACATCTATATTATCCGCGCCGTTGGAAACGGCCAGGATCTGGGCGATGATCGCAAAGGCGATCTGCATGGGCGTGCCGTCGCAGATGCCCAGGCCGATGGGCATGTAGACGCGGCCAAGATCTTCGGCGGAAAAACCTTCGGCGGCCAGCTTCGCCCCGGTGTCGGCGATCTTCGCGCGGCTGCCCATCATGCCGATGTAGGCGGCGGGCTTGCCCAGCACAAGGCGCAGGGTCTCGTTGTCCAGCGCGTGGCTCCGGTTTACGATGACGATGAACGTGTCGGCGTCGATTGTAAGAGACAACGCGGCTTCGGCCGGTGTCTGCGCAAGGAAGTGTACGTTGTCCGCGAAGCTTTGGCGAAGCTCTTCGCGCTCGTCGACCACGGTTTGGTCGAAGGGCAGGTGGGCGGCAAGGGTCGCCACATGCTGCGCGATATGCCCCGCGCCGAAGATCACAAGGCGGCGGTTGGGGCGCAGAAGGCTGACATAACCCTTCATGCGGCCGCCGCAGACCATGCCGACACCGCCGCCCTTGCCAAGGTCGTAGTCGAACTCGAAACCTTCGCCGGAGGCGAACGCCAACCCTATGCGCGTCAGCACGTCATGTTCGACCGCGCCGCCGCCGATGGTTCCCGCCTGCGTGCCGTCGTCGCACACGGCCATCATCGCGCCGACGGTTCCGGGCGCGGAGCCGCTAACATCGGTGACGGCGGCCAGAGCAACGCGCCTGCCCGATTCAAGTCCGCGTGCGGCAAATTTAAGTATATTCGCGCTCAAACGTCGCCCTCCTGTCTGCGTTTATGCAGTTCGTATATCAAAGCTTCCAACACCGCGCCGCCGACAGACCGCGCCTTGTCGGATATCGTGCGCCAGTTGCGGAACTCGCCCTCGCGCGGGTCGATGTCCGCTATCTTCTGCCCCTTGCGCACCAACAGGCTGTCGCGGATAAGCCCGCGCAGAAGCCCGTCGATGGGCGCGGTAACGGGAACGTTGCCGATGTAGGCGATGGTGTCGCCATAGCTCACGACTTCGCCGATGTTGCGCACGCCGGTGATCCTGCCGCCGGTGGGGCTGTGGATGACGCGCAGATGGCTGTGCCCGCCGATTTCGCCCGGTGTGCCGGTGTTCGGCAGAGCAGTTCCTTCATATATAAGGCAGCCGAGATTGTGGCCGCGTTTGGTCTCAACAACAACGTCCACGTCAACCCCGGCGGTGAAGCCCGGCCCAAGGCCGATGGTGACGGGCGCCATGCCGCGCTGTGTGCCGAGGTTACGCTTGGCGATGATCGCGTCGACCACGGCCACGGGGCCAATGCGGCTGACAAGGCCGGCCTCTTCGTCAACCAGCACGGGGATAACGCCTTGGGCGTGGCACCGGGCTATCTCCGGCACGTCCCGCACAAGCCGCGCCTGCAGATCCTCCACCTGCGCGTGGCCTTCATACACGGCTTCGCACAGCGCGACACTGCGGCGTATGGCCGTGGGCGCGGAGGACTCAAGCACCACGGGCTTGAAGCCGCCGCGCCAAAGCTTCTGCACAACACCCGTGGCGATATCGCCGCCGCCGCGCACCACCACCAAACGCGAAGCCCGCACCAGCAGGCTCCGGAAATCCCGCGGAGTGTCGATGTCGCGCCCTTCGTCCGCATCGCCGAAGTGGCAGTACACCGCGTCCGCGGTGCCTGTTAGCGCGGCTCTGCCGCCCTGATCCCCGCTGAGGCCAAGCAGAGCCGGGCGGTAGGCCGCGGGGAAGATCACCGGGTTGCCGTCGGTTCCGCCGAAGGTGGGCAGCACTACCTTGCCGGGGTGGCGTTCGCGGCAGCTAAGCAGGGCGGCGATGCTCTCGCGGCGCAGCAGGGGCTGGTCGCACACGAAGAACATATAGTCGCTGTCCTGCGCCGCCGCCTGCACACCCGCGCGGATCGACGCGCTCTGACCCAGCAGATTTTCGGTGTGGGTGATACACACGGCCCCGCAGCTTTCGCCAATCTCCAAAATTTCGGGGTCTCCGCTCACAAGCAGTATCTTATCAAAACCTTGCCCGCCCAGCTTCTCAAGCACGTGCGCCGCCAACAGCTTGCCGTCGAAACCCAGGTGCAGCTTGCTCTTTCCAAAACGCGAACTGCGCCCGGCGGCCAATACTATTGCAGTGATACCCATGTATGTCTAGTCCTTTCATATACATTAGCACAAAACGGTATACATATCATACCGCAAATTTGGAATATACGCAAGTACTAATGATGCCGGCAATAAATATATGTAGAAAATGTTCAAATTCGCACACAAAAACTCTTGATTAATGCCGAAGTTAGGAGTACAATAGGTGAGGAAGTTCTTCTGCCGGAGGAATATATTTGTGAAATACCGCGATACAGCATCTTTCGGAAAGAGGATGGAACACTACATAATCGGCAGGATGCTCAAGGAAGGGCTGGACTGCTACATACCCATGGTTGACGACGACGGTATCGACGTGGTGGTACGCAAGCAGTCCGGCGAATATATTGAAGTTCAGATAAAGGCGCGCTCAAAAAATGTGGTGGCGGGGGATGCCGCTCTGTTTGCGGGGCTTGTACACCGGTTTAGGCCGAACTACTACTTCGTGTTCTACGCCGAACGGCTAGACACCATGTTCATCATGGATTCGCTGGAGTTCCTGCAAGAGAGCAGGGAGAACAAGACCGGCAAGAACATCGGCAAGAGGCAGATATGGTTCAACGGACACAGAACCAACAAGGCGACAGGCGCGAAGGAAGAATATGTCCTCCCGCGCTATAAAATGTATGAAGCCGCGGATTTCTCGCGGTTCAAATATTAGAAAGGCAGGGATAACATGGACTATGCAAGGGCAGTGGCCAGGGCAGAAGAGTATAAGGCGGACATGTCGAAGTTTTTGCGCGACTTGATCCGCCTGCCGGGCGAGAGCTGCGAAGAGGGAAAGGTTATCGCGCGTATTAAGGAAGAGATGGAGAAGCTGGGCTTCGACAAGGTGGAGGTAGACCCGATGGGCAACGTGCTGGGCTACATGGGCACAGGCGACAGGCTGATCGCCTACGACGCGCACATCGACACCGTTGGCGTGGGCAACGCCGCCAACTGGAACTTCGACCCATACGAAGGTTATGAGAACGATGACGAAATAGGCGGCCGCGGCGGTTCGGACCAGCTGGGCGGCATCGTGTCGGCTGTGTACGGCGCGAAGATCATGAAGGAATTGGACCTGCTCGCAGGCTCCACTGTGTTGGTTACAGGTACCGTGCAGGAAGAGGACTGCGACGGGTTATGCTGGCAGTACATAATCGAAGAAAGCAAGATCTGCCCGGAGTTCGTGGTTATCACCGAACCCACCAACGGCAACATCACACGCGGCCAGCGCGGACGCATGGAGATCCGCGTGGACGTAAAGGGCGTATCCTGCCACGGTTCCGCGCCGGAACGCGGAGACAACGCCATCTACAAGATGGGCGAAATAAT
>WRAA01000092.1 GCA_009780445.1 Defluviitaleaceae bacterium | reverse complement strand
GGGTGGTGCCGGACTTGGTGCGCTTTGCGGCGATTACCTCGGCGGCGGCCATGATGCCGGCGGCGGCTTGCGTTAGGCCGGGTATGCCGTGCGCGTTCGCAGTATAGTCCGCGGCGGCCACAAGGCCGGCGCAGTTCTTCTCGCCCGGCGCGAGCTGCCGCACGTTTGTTACCAGCAAGCCCGTGGGCGCGTTGGCGTTGAGGAGTACCGCGATCTCCCCGGCGTCCGCGCTTGCGTGCAGGCGGAAGTCCGCCGGTTCGGCCAAGCCCTCCATACCCAGGCTTAGGGGGTGCGCGATGGTGAAGATCTGGTGCGGGTTGAAACCTTGGGAAAAGGCGATGGGCAGGCCGGACATTCTGAAGAGCTTGTGGAATAACTTCATGAGGTCGATATGGCCGATGAACTTCATGTTGCCCAGCTTCGAGTATTCAAGGCGGTAGTTGAAGCTTGTTACGTCAGGCATGGCAGATCCCTCCCCCGAATGTTTGTGCGCCGCAGGCGGAACAGCCTTGGCGGCAGTTCGGCGTGAGTACGGCCTGCGCGGCAAGCTCCCGTTCGCGCAGGAGGTACGCTTTCTCCACGCCGATGTCCACATGATCCCACGGAAGGATTTCGCCAAGCCCGCGTGTACGTTCGCCGGCGTGAATGTCCACGCCTGTTTCCTCGAAGGCTTGCCGCCAGATGTCATGCTTGAAGTGGTCGCTCCATCCGTCGAAGCGCGCGCCCAGCTGCCACGCGCGGATAATGGCCGCGCCCACGTTCCTGCCCCCGCGCGATATCACGCCCTCCACGGCCGAAAGCGCCGAATCGTGATAGCTTAACGATATCTGCCGCTTGCGTATCGCGCCCTTTAGAAGCTCCTGCTTCCGCGCGATCTCGGTGCGGCTGTTTGCCGCCTCCCACTGGAAGGGCGTACACGGCTTGGGCACAAAGCCGGACACGCTCACCACCATGGTCAGCGGGCGAACCTTCTTGTTGGTGTCGTAATACATAGTAACGATCTTCTCGCACAGGCGGGCGATCTCCAGCACGTCCTCGTCGGTCTCGCCCGGCAGGCCGATCATGAAGTATAGCTTCAGCCTCTGCCAGCCGCCGCCGAAGGCCGTTCGGATGCCCGTGAGGATGTCGTCCTCGGTCAGCCCCTTGTTGATAGCGTCCCTCATACGCTGGCTGCCGGCCTCCGGCGCGAATGTCAGGGAGGACTTACGCACGGCCTGGGCCTTGCGCATCAGCTCCAGCGGGAACGCGTCCACACGCAGAGACGGCAGTGACAGGTTCACGTTTGCCGGAGTACAGTCCTGCACCAGCCCGTCCGTCAGCTCGGCAAAGCCCGAATAGTCGCTGGTGGACAGCGACAGCAGTGACACTTCCTCGTGCCCTGTGCCGCCGATAAGCGTCTTGGCCTGCGCCAACAGCTTGGCGGGGCTGTTTTCGCGCACGGGGCGCGTCACGAAGCCGGCTTGGCAGAAGCGGCAGCCGCGCGTACACCCGCGGAACAGCTCCAGCATCACGCGGTTATGCACCGTGTCTATCAGCGGCACAAGCTGCACGTCGGGATACTCCATGGCCTCCAGATCCCGCACCAGGGCCTTGCGAACCTTGGCCGGCGCGTTGGTGTTGTTCGGCGCGAACTCGCGTATGGTGCCGTCGGCGTTGTTGTGTACGTCGTAGAAGCTTGGCACGTATACACCCTCGATGCCGGCGGCCTTCTCCAAAAACTCACGCTTGCCGCCGCCCGCCCGCTTATGTTCTCGGTACAGATCCAGCACGTCGTGCAGGTTGGCCTCGCCGTCGCCGATGTAGAACATGTCCACAATATCGGCCAGAGGCTCCGGGTTGTAGGCACAGGGCCCGCCGGCGATCACAACCGGCCCGGCCGCCCGCTCCCGCGCAAGCACGGGCAAGCCGGCCAAGTCCAGCATGTTCACCACATTGCTGTAGCTCATCTCGTACTGGAGCGTGAAGCCCAGGAAGTCGAACCGCGCCGCGTCGTCCCCTGTTTCCAGCGTCCACAGCGGCACGCCCTCCTTGCGCATGATACGCTCCATGTCGAACCAGGGCGCGAACACGCGCTCGCAGTATGTGTCCTCCCGCTTATTCATCATGAAGTACAGCAGCCACAGCCCCATGTGGCTCATGCCCACCTCGTACACATCGGGGAACGCAAAGGCGAAGCGTATCTCTACGCTCCGCGGATCCTTCACGACCATGTTTATCTCGTTGCCGATGTACCTGCCGGGTTTCTCCACCCGCATCAGCATGTCGTCTCGTTGCCTCATTCCGTCTCCCCAACTCCCTGCCTAAACGGCGCGACAAGCCGGCCGTCTCCGCGTTCATGCGTAGTCACATGCCCGTCTATCGGGCTGATCGCCACCAAACTGCCGCCGGTACCGGTGAAGAAAAAGAAGGCTGCCACCCTCGTCATCCAGTCAACTTCAATCTCCTCCGGTCCGTAGCCGATGTCGATGTTATAGTACGCAATGTTTAACATGCCGTTGTCGTCAAAGCTGTATGCTCCCGAAAACATTAACGCCTCGCCATCGTGGTTCCCAAATACCGTCAACACCCTGCCGTCCTCACCGAAGTAGCGTTCAACCACCCATAACGAACTGTCCAGCTCCGCAAACCAATAGCCGCGCAGCAACTCCGGTGTGGGCAGTATTGTGCGTTCGAGGTTCACCGTCGGCGTGCGCCAGAAGAACGAATCGTCAAAGGGCAGTATGTCGTAGGCTCCGCGCCGGTAGTAGTCCAGCCTAAGCCGCAAGTACGACAGGTGCCGGTTAGCCACCAAACGGTGGGTTGCACCCATCGTAGGAGTTATTCCTGCCCAAAAAACGCCGGTGCCGTCCAAGTAGTTTTCCAATGCTTCATCCCAATCGTCAAATAGGAACCTCAACATGTTAGCCGCCGGTTCCATCAGGAGGAAGGCCTCTTCCCTGTCAATATATCCGGCAGCGAAACCCATATCCACCAATGTTCCGACCCTTACGAGATCCCAGCCGATGATTCCCCTCTCACCCCATTTATCGCCGACATACAACACCAATTCACGGCTGTTTTCCGCAAACCGCGATTCCTCCGGGATGTTTTCAAGCGCGCCCTCCACAGCGCTGTATGCCGCAAACCTCCGCATAAAGTTCTGATGGTGTCCTGTTCCCTGCATAAGGTTTGCAATTCTATCGCGCAGATCATCAGCGTTTTCCGTATTCCAGCTTGAACGCAGACCTATTCTTGATCTTTCACGATCCGCCTCTTCAATGTAATCTGATTCGAACCTTCGATGGTCGTTCCGGTTTTGAATGTTAAGTATCGCGGATGTGCCGATAATCCAGCGCGTAAGCTCATCCCGCACACTCTGCTCCGTCTCCGCAGCATAGGCCGGCACGGCGGTCTGGCTCGCGATCACTCCGGCCAGCAGCACGGCCGCGCATCTTCTAAACAAGGTGTTCATGTGGCTCCCCCTATGTATAGTTTTAGAAACAGCAAAAGGGTTCGGGCGAAGCGGGTGTGCTTCGCCTTGGAACCCTTGGGGTCATTATGACTGGTCGGCTGTGGGCAGGATGTCGCCGCCGACTCTCGGGTAGTACTCCGCGGCCGGCTTGACGTCTATGCCGCGGTAGGACTGCATACCGGTGCCGGCGGGGATCAGCTTGCCGATGATCACGTTCTCCTTCAGGCCGATGAGCGGGTCGATCTTGCCCTTGATTGCGGCCTCGGTCAGAACGCGGGTTGTTTCCTGGAAGGAGGCGGCGGAGAGGAAGGAGTCCGTGGCAAGGGAAGCCTTGGTGATACCCAGCAGCACGCGGCTGCCGATGGCCGGCTCCCGCTCTTCGGCAATGGCCTTGGCGTTTAGCTCCTCGAACTCCAGCCAGTCTGTCAGCGAACCCGTGAGCAAGCCGGTATCGTTGTTTTCCTCGACCTTTACGCGCTTGAGCATCTGCCGCACGATAACTTCGATGTGCTTGTCGTTGATATCCACGCCCTGCAGGCGGTACACGCGCTGAACCTCTTGCAGCATATAGTCCTGCACGCCGCGTATTCCCTTGATCTTTAGGATGTCGTGCGGGTAGACGCTGCCTTCGGTCAGCTCGTCGCCGGCCTCTATGATATCGCCGGAGAACACCTTAATACGCGAACCGTAGGGGATCATGTAGTCCTTGTACTCGCCGGTTTCCTCGTTGGTGACGATGACTTCGCGCTTCTTCTTGGTATCGCTTACCAGCACCTTGCCGCCGAACTCGGCGATGATGGCAAGACCCTTGGGCTTACGCGCCTCGAAGAGTTCTTCCACACGCGGCAGACCTTGGGTGATGTCCTCGTTGCTGGCGATGCCGCCCGTTTGGAACGTGCGCATCGTCAGCTGTGTGCCGGGTTCGCCGATGGACTGCGCCGCGATAATGCCCACAGCCTCGCCGATACGCACGGAGCGTCCGGAGGACATGTTCGCGCCGTAACACTTGGAGCAAAGCCCCACGCGGGAGCGGCACGTCAGCACCGTGCGGATGTGTACGCTCTCGACGCCCGCGGATACAATACGCTCCGCGCGGTCCGGGTCGATCAAGCTGTCCTGCGGAGCGATAACCTCGCCGCTTCGCGGATCCTTCACGTCCTCCAGAGACCACCGCCCGCGGATTCTGTCCACCAGCGGCTCGATAACCTCGCTTCCGTCCATAAACGCGGAGACCCACAGGCCGGGCTTCTCGTCCTCCGGCTGTACGCAGTCCCACTCGCGGATTACGATGTCCTGCGAAACGTCTACCAGGCGGCGCGTGAGGTAGCCGGAATCCGCCGTGCGCAGAGCCGTGTCCGCCAGACCCTTACGCGCGCCGTGCGCCGAAATAAAGTATTCAAGCACAGACAGCCCTTCGCGGAAGTTGGACTTTATCGGCAGTTCCAGCACGCCGCCCTTGGGGCTTGCCATCAGCCCGCGCATTCCCGCCAGCTGCTTGATCTGGTTGTTCGAGCCGCGCGCGCCGGAGTTTGCCATCATGAATATCGGGTTGTAGCGGCCAAGCCCCTTGATCAGGGCGTCGGCGATCTTGTCGTTTGCGCTGCTCCAGATCTCGATGACCTTGTTGTGGCGTTCCTCGTTGGTCATGAGGCCGCGGCGAAACATCTTTGCCACGTTGTCAACGGCGGCTTCGGCTTCCTCCAGATGCTTCGCCTTTACCTCCGGCACCTCCATGTCGTAGACAGACGTGGTGAACGCGCCGATTGTCGAGTACTTAAAGCCCAGCTGCTTGATGTTGTCCAGCACGATGGAGGTGCTGATGGAGCCGTACTTGTTGATGCAGCGGCTGATAATGCGCCCGAGAGCCTTTTTGTCGCAGAGATAGTCAACTTCCAGCAGGAACTTGTTGTCGAACACGGTTCTGTCCACAAAGCCGATGTCCTGCGGGATAGCCTCGTTAAATATTATGCGGCCGACGGTGGTCGCGATAACCTTGCTGTGTTCTTCGCCGCCGATCTCGATGGTGCGGCGCACATGTATCTTGGCGTGCAGAGTAATGACGTTGTTTTCGTATGCGAGAATGGCCTCGTTTTCGTCCAGGAAGTACTTGCCCTCCCCCGGTTCGCCCTCTTTCTCGATGGTGAGGTAGTAAATGCCCAGCACCATGTCCTGCGAAGGCACCGTAACCGGCGCGCCGTCCGACGGTTTGAGCAGGTTGTTGGGCGCAAGGAGCAGGAAGCGGCACTCCGCCTGTGCCTCTACGGAAAGCGGCACGTGTACGGGCATTTGGTCTCCGTCGAAGTCTGCGTTAAATGCGGTACACACCAGCGGATGCAGCTTCAAGGCGCGGCCTTCCACCAGAACCGGCTCGAAGGCCTGTATGCCCAGCCTGTGCAGGGTCGGCGCGCGGTTGAGCATCACGGGATGCTCCTTGATAACGTCCTCGAGAACATCCCAGACTTCGGGCTGGAGCCGCTCCACCATACGCTTGGCGGACTTAATGTTGTGCGCGAAGTTGTCGGCCACCAGCTTCTTCATAACAAAGGGCTTGAACAGCTCGATGGCCATTTCCTTGGGCAGTCCGCACTGATATATCTTCAAGTTCGGCCCCACCACGATAACGGAGCGGCCGGAGTAGTCCACACGCTTGCCCAGCAGGTTCTGGCGGAAACGCCCCTGCTTGCCCTTCAGCAGATCCGAAAGAGACTTGAGGGCGCGGTTGCCGGGGCCTGTAACGGGGCGGCCGCGGCGGCCGTTGTCGATAAGAGCGTCCACGGCCTCCTGCAACATTCTCTTCTCGTTGCGCACGATGATGTCGGGCGCGCCGAGATCCAGCAGACGTTTCAGCCGGTTGTTACGGTTAATGACACGGCGGTAGAGGTCGTTGAGGTCACTTGTGGCGAAGCGGCCGCCGTCCAGCTGCACCATGGGGCGCAGATCCGGCGGGATCACGGGGATCGCGTCCAGTATCATCCAGTCCGGCCTGTTGCCGGATATCCTAAAGGACTCGATAACCTCCAGCTTCTTGATATAGCGCAGCCTCTTCTGCCCTGCGGAATCGCGCAGAGCCTTGCGAAGCTCTTCGGACTCGCCCTCAAGGTCGATGTTCTCCAGCAGCTCCTTGATGGACTCCGCACCCATGCCCACGCGAAATGTTCCCGTGCCGTATTTCTCCAGAGCCTCGCGGTATTCCTTCTCCGTCATGAGCTGCTTGTAGTTCAGGCCGGTCTGGCCGGGGTCCAGCACTATATACGACGCAAAGTACAGCACCTTCTCGAGGGCGCGCGGACTCATGGCCAGTATCAGCCCCATGCGGCTGGGTATGCCGCGGAAGTACCACACATGCGACACGGGTGCCGCAAGCTCGATATGCCCCATGCGCTCGCGGCGCACCTTCGACTTCGT
The DNA here is from genome assembly GCA_009780445.1 of Defluviitaleaceae bacterium. Taxonomy (GTDB): domain Bacteria; phylum Bacillota; class Clostridia; order Lachnospirales; family WRAA01; genus WRAA01. Next base: position 952 of record WRAA01000092.1, on the reverse strand, counting down.
AACCTCCACGCCACACCTATCGCAGACCACGCCCTTGTAGCGTATGCGCTTATACTTTCCGCAGTGGCATTCCCAGTCCTTGTTGGGGCCGAAGATCTTTTCGCAGAACAGGCCGTCGCGCTCCGGCTTTAGTGTGCGGTAGTTGATGGTTTCCGGCTTCTTCACTTCGCCTCTGGACCATTCGCGTATTTTCCCCGGCGACGCCAGGCCGATCTTTATCGAATCAAACGATATCGCTTGGTCTTGCTGGTTCGGGTTTGCCATTGATATCATCCTCGCTAATCATAGGGTCTGTAAAACCCTTAGTACTCGTCGTCAAGGCCTGAATAATCGTCCTCGAATGTCTCCAGTGCTTCCGGTATCTTGGAATTCATAATGCGGGACGAGGCGAACAGGTCTGCCTGGATGGACTCGAGTTCGTCCATGTCCTTGTCGAATTCGTCGTCCGGATCGTCCGGCTTGCCCGGCTCGCCGTCCGCTTCGATATCCTCCGGCTCTTCGTCGTCACCAAGGTCCAGATCGTCGTCCGCGTCCTCGTCGTCGAAGTCGTCGTCATCGTCGTCGAAATCGGCCTCTTCTTCACCGGGGGCAAAGGCCGGCGCCCTCTGACGCACAACTTCGCCGCTTGGCTCCGCCCCTTCGATGTTCACGTTAAGGTCGTCAACGTCCTCGATAGATTCGCGTATGACGACTTCCGTATGGTCGGCCATCAGAATGCGCACGTCCAGCGCAAGAGCCTGCAGTTCCTTCAGCAATACCTTGAAGGACTCCGGCACGCCCGGCTCCGGAATGTTCTCGCCCTTGACGATAGCCTCATAGGTCTTGACGCGCCCCACGATATCGTCGGACTTCACCGTGAGGATCTCCTGCAGGGCATACGACGCGCCATAGGCTTCAAGCGCCCACACTTCCATCTCGCCGAAACGCTGGCCGCCGAACTGCGCCCGCCCGC
>WRAA01000091.1 GCA_009780445.1 Defluviitaleaceae bacterium | reverse complement strand
GCCATACGTCGTCAGTGTCAAACTTGCGAACCACAAGGGTTCGCGGCGTTTGCCACTTCCTAGTCTAGCGAAAAAATCACTCGAAAATCCGCCGGAAGCGGGTTTTCAAACACGCCCTAGTTACTATCTATCGACGTTGCGGATAATACGGCCGCAACGTCGTCTTGCGATACACCCAATCAGGAGGCATCAATGCAGTCTAACAACGACATCAGTTCACTCCCCCTGTCGGAGCTTCGCGATCTTGCCAAGGCGGCCGGCATTAAGTATGCCAGCAAGTACCGCAAGTCCGACCTTATCGCCGAGATCTTGAAGGCGCGGGAGTCCGCGTCTGCGCAATCCGCACAGCCCGAGGAGCTTGCGCAGGCCCCCGAAGCTTCGGAATCGCCCGAAACTTCGGAAATGCCGAAAGCTCCGGAAACGCCGGAAACGCCAGGAGTTTCGAAGCGGGACGCAGAACCGTGGGATCAGGAAGCGGCTCAGGACGGCAAGTTACCATCAAATGGTAACTTGCCGGAGAAGTTTGACGAAGGTATGCTGGAGATCCTGCCGGACGGCTACGGCTTCCTGCGCGTGGAAAACTTTATGCCGAGTTCCCGCGACATCTACCTTTCGCCCACGCAGATACGCCGCTTCAACCTCAAGACGGGTGACTATCTCCTGGGCAAGATACGCCCGCCGCGCCCCGATGAAAAGTTCTGGGCAATGTACTTCGTAAAGACGGTTAACGGAGACGCTCCGTACATCGCCTCACGCCGCCCAAACTTCGAAGATCTGACACCCATATTCCCCACGGAACGTATGGTGCTGGAGCTTAGCCGCACAGACATCTCCACGCGTATTATCGACCTTATCGCGCCGGTGGGGCTGGGTCAGCGCGGCATGATTGTGGCTCCGCCGAAAGCCGGCAAGACCGTGCTGATCAAGAAGATCGCCGCGTCCATCACAACAAACTACCCCGACATCCACCTGATAGTCCTGCTGATAGACGAACGCCCGGAAGAGGTGACGGACATCAAGCAGTCCATCGCCGGCGAGAAAGTGGACATCATCTACTCCACATTTGACGAACAGCCGGAGCATCACAAGCGCGTCGCCGAAATGGTTCTCGAGCGGGCAAAAAGAATGGTGGAGCAGGGCAAGAACCTTGTGGTGCTGCTGGACAGCATCACGCGCCTTTCGCGCGCATACAACCTCACAGTCGCGCCCAGCGGCCGCACGCTCTCCGGAGGGCTGGATCCCGCCGCGCTCTACATGCCCAAGAAGTTCTTCGGCGCGGCGCGTAATATCAAGGGCGGGGGGTCTCTCACCATACTGGCCACGGCCTTGGTGGACACCGGCAGCCGGCTGGACGAAGTTGTGTTCGAAGAATTTAAGGGTACGGGCAACATGGAGCTGGTGCTGGATCGCAAGCTTTCGGAGAAGCGCGTGTTCCCGGCGATAGACATTTTAAAGTCCGGCACGCGGCGCGAAGAGGCTCTGCTGCCTCCCAAGTATCTGGAGGCCACCTACGCCATCCGCAAGCTGTCCGCGTCCATGCCGCCGAACGAGCTTACGGAGCTCGTAACCGACACATTGCTGAGGACGGCCACCAACGACGACTTCGTGGAGCAGGTTCTAATCAGCGAACGACATACTTCCGCAAGAAGGTGATACAGATATGAGAGCGCGCAAAAAAAGCTGGGCTCCGCGCGAGATCGAGACCAACCCGGCTCTTATCGAAACCCCGACGGATCACGCCGGGCGGTGGGCGGAATACTTCGGCAACGACAAGCCCATACACCTCGAGATAGGCTGCGGCATGGGGCGGCATATAACCAAACTGGCCGCGGAAAACCCCGGCGTTAACTACATCGCCCTGGAGCGCGAACCCAACGTGATCGTCACAGGCGCACGAGCCGCGCGGGAGGCCGGCCTGGGCATAACCTTTATCATCGGCGACGCGCGGGAGATCGCGGGCTTCTTCGGCCGCGGCGAAGTATCGCGCATTTACATAAACTTCCCCGACCCCTGGCGCAACCGCAGGAAGTGGCACAAACGCCGCCTTACGTCCGCAGGCTTCCTCCATGCATACCGCCACGTAATGGGCGACACCGGCGAAGTTTTCCACAAGACGGACAACATGCCGCTGTTCGAATTCGGGCTGGAGCAGTTTTCGCAGAACGGCTTCGCGCTGCGCAATATCTCGCTGGATCTGCACAAGTCCAACCCTGACGGGAATATAATGACAGAGTATGAAATGAAGTTCGCGGCGTTAAACCTTCCTATTTACAGGTGTGAAGCGTTTTACAGCAGTTCCACTTGACCCTTAGTGTCAAGCGGAACTGCTTTATACTCCTTAACCGAAGGGGATCTGATATGTCAAAGTTAAGTGTCGCCGTGATCTACGGCGGGTGCAATGTCGAGCATGAAGTCTCCAAAGCGTCTGCGGCAACGATATTCGCCGCGCTCTCCCCCGATAAGTACAGCGTTTTACCGATCTACATCACAAAATCGGGCAGGTGGCTGCTGGACGACATGCCCCAAGGCGGCACGCACAGCGGCGGCATCGAGGAATTCGGCCGGACAGCCGTGATCTGCCCGGATCGCGGCGAGCGCGGGGTCATCCGCCTGGCATCCGGCAAGGCGCGCGGCATCCCCATTGACATAGTGTTCCCCGTGCTTCACGGGCGGCAGGGCGAGGACGGAACGATCCAGGGATTGTGCGAGCTTGCGGGCCTGCCCTATGTGGGCAGCGGCGTTATCGGCTCCGCCATTGCCATGGATAAGTACTACGCCAATGTTGTTGCGCAGTCGCTGGGTATTGTCCGCGCTCCCTACATTGCCTACAAGGCGCACGAACTGCGCAGCGAGCAGGACATCAACGCCGCCGCGAAGCACGTGCGCGGCAAGCTGGGTTATCCCTGCTTTGTCAAGCCCTCAAACTCCGGCAGTTCCGTGGGCATCAGCAAGGCGTGCAACAAGGCGCAGCTTGTGAAGGCCATCCACGCCGCTCTGGAGCTTGACCGCAAGATACTCGTCGAAAAGGCGATCACCGGGCGGGAGCTGGAGTGTTCCGTCATCGGCAACGGCGAGGGCGACACCTTTGCGTCGGAAGTCGGCGAGATCGTCTCCGGCGAGGAGTTCTACACCTATGACGCGAAGTATCACAACAGCAGTTCGCAGACTCTGGCCCCCGCGGACATTCCCGCCGAAGTGCGCGAGACGGTGCGGAAGCTCTCCGTAGAGATATTTGAAGGCATAGACGCTTGCGGGCTTGCGCGGGTGGACTTCTTCTGGGACGAAGCCGGCGGCACAGTCTACTTCAACGAGATCAACACCATGCCCGGCTTCACGAGCATAAGCATGTTCCCCATGCTGCTTAACGCCTCCGGCTTCACCACGCCGCAAATTGTCGACAAGCTTATCGAACTCGGCATGAGCCGCCGCCGCGTATAGAGGGTCTAATTCCGCGCAGACGGAATATACTATATGTGACTACGTAACCGCGAGGTTGGCTATGCGAATATATGACCTTAAACAGCGCGAAGTGATAAACATACGTGACGGCAGCCGAATCGGCTACGTAAGCGACATAATAGTTGACTGCGAAGAGGGCAGCGTGTCCAAGCTGATCGTGCCGTGCGCCACAAAGCTGTTCGGCATTCTGGCGGCGGAGCAGGAGTATCACATACCCTGGGAAAAGGTGAAGCAGATCGGTGACGACGTGCTGCTGGTAGACTGCGACTGCTCGAAGCTGCTTGTAAACTGCGAGTAGTATACTTTGCGCAAAAAAAAGGCTGCCACGCTTACTGCTTAGCGTGGCAGCCTCTTAGAACCTGTACTCAATAGTTCAACGCCACCTTGACACGGCTTGACGCCGCTGTGGCCTTGCAGATGCTCCTAGCGGATCGCACGGATACGCGTCGTCGCCGCCAGCAAGGTCACAGCAACGTCAATCCGCGCCAAGGTGGCATTAAATTATTGAATACAGGTTCTTAACATTAGACGACTTTAGCGATCAGTTGGATCGTGTTATAGTACTTGCCGCTTTCGGCCCGCATCATATCGAGATCCCAGCTTTCGTCGGGGTTGCCCGGGTCAAGCTTGGCGAGATACTCCCGCCACGCGATATCGTGGCAAGCCATTTCGCTGATGTCCAAGATCTCTATGCCATCGGCCTTGCCAAACAAGTCCTTCCACCATTCGATGCCGCGTATGAACCTTGCGACATCGGGAACGTCCCAGAACGGCTGCATCTCCGGCGGAACATTGCCGCCGAAGTCATGCTTCAGCCCGGGAAACGCAACTGCGATGTAACCGCCGTGCTTCACGTGGGAAGCGAAGTTCGGCAGCATTTCTTCGGTGTCGCCGAACATGTTGTACGCGCCCACCGAGAAGATCACGTCAAAATAACGCTTTGCAAACGGCAGCGGCTGTGTCGCGTCCAACGTCATCGGAATGATGTTGTCCGCGATGCCCAGAGACTGAAACCGCCCGTGATTCTCTGTAGGGTCGCTGTAGAGGTCGGCGGCGAATATGGTCGCGCCGTGTTCCCTCGCCAAGTATATCGCCGACAACCCTGGCCCGCAGCCCAGATCAAGGATCTTCATATCCTTTGTTATCGTAAGGCTCGAAGCCAGCTCCTCGGCCTGACGTATTCCGTTCGGCCCCCACATTGCTTCCCGCAGCAACGCGGAATTCTTCTCGTCAGCGACGAACTTGTCGGAAAATGCAGTAGACATTGATGATTCCTCCCAGAAGTTAGTGTTGCAACCTTGCGGGAGGTCGTACACAAGACTAGTGTGCGCAAACCTCCCGGCTCACTACCGACTCTTGTGCGTTAAGCTCTAACATTGTTCAACTCTCCTTCATTAATAGCATAGCCGTAATATAGCACACATCTGCATAGCTGTCAAGGGCGAGCGTCCGGCACAAGGCGCAGAAGGCTCTTCGCGAAAGAGTACAGCCCGCAGCTGATAAGGCCGACAGACACGCCGGAGACCACACTCGCCGGCCACGCGCCAAGGCCGGGCAAGGCAACGATATTCGGCCAGCCATATCCCGCGGACACAAGAACCGCACAGCCAACGGCAAACAGAGGCACAAGCTTGCGGCGCAGCAACTGCGCACTCTTCACCATCTCCGTAAGAGCCATCGTGATAAACAGTATCAGAATTATCTCAAACATAGAAGCCCCACCTTCTCGAATGTCCACACTTTATTCTATGCTTTGCGCCAAAAAGGTTGACGAGTTGGCGCATTAGTGATAGAATGTCGGGTACACTGACCAATAGACTGACTAACCTGACTAACCATGGAGGCAACCGATTTTATGAAGATACTACGACTGATGATTGTTGCGGCGATATGCGCGTCACTGCTCGCGCTTGCGGCTTGCACAGAGGACCCCCCGGCGCCGGAACAGCCGCCGAACATTCAAGACATTACCGACCAAGGCGGCGAGATCCACATCTCCCCGGATCTGAACGAGCCGCGTTCGGAATACCCCCCGGCCTACTTCGACCCGGCCGACCCGGACTTCCCCTTCGAAATCCCGCCCACAACCGGTTTATTCGGCCTGACAGACGACGAACGCGCCCTCTACGAAGCATATATCGCAACAAGTGACCTTTCGGTGCTGTACGATGCCCCGGCCGTATCGGTTATGAAGATCTGGATACAAGCCGGCATCGACGGCAACAACGTTCACGAGTTCAACCTCTACCACCCCGACACCCTCGACGGCCTTACGCTGGAGCAGTTCCTGCCGCCGCCGGAGGCCCCGTGGGAGTTTATCGGCACACCCGCGATACGCCAGCTCTGGGCGAACGTGTTCTTCTCGCAGATAGACGACGGAGAGCTGATTGAATATCCCGGTAACGGCGCAAACCGCGCGGTGTGGGTATTCTACGCCGAACACGAAGAGCGCATAAGCCTAAGCGTGCGGCGTAATAACGACGGCGTGTGGCTTGTGGAACGCGGGTTTATGTAGGCAACAGACCTCTTTCGAAAGAGGTCTGTTAATTGCGGGAGAGCTGAACATGCTTACAAGCAACAGGCACGAACTGGACAACTGGGTAAACAGGAGGCCTTGGCACAGGTATGACGCAAGCATCGCCTCACTGGCAAGCACCCTGCTCCCGGAAAAATGGAGCTACGACGGCAGAGCCGACTACCGCATCCTGTCCAACTACATTATCTACACCTTCGACAAGCTGCGCAACGAATATAGCGAAGCACCGGAGGCCGAAAGGCCGAAGATACTCTACGAAGGCGCGGAAAAGGCCTGTTTCAACACAGGCCTTTTCGACAAAAACTGGCAGCCGATCTTCTTCTACTGCATAAGAAACCGCACGCCGGACAAACAACCGTGGGACTTCCAGTCCTTCCAAACAGCCTATACCCTCAACAAGCTTGGCATAAACGGAGCCGAACTACGCCGCGCGGACTACTTCTCAAACCCCAGCGACCTGGTGTTCGACTTCCGCTGCGCCATCATCCCCCAATGGGATCACATCCTCGACGAAGAAGAGAATTTCAGACGCATCCCCGAAAACATCCGCACCCTAGGCAAGGACGCGTGCCAATACCTGATAACCGGCTCCATCGAACGAACCATACAGAGAATACGCGCCAACTACAAAACAGTGATCCCCCAATGGTTCAAGGGGCGCATACAGCTCTTGATCCCCCTGTACCTAACCAATGGCGACAAGCCCGATCTTGCCCTGGCCATCTCCAAGAACGAAACCACTATGCAATACCTTGGACATACATGCCTCACCTGCGAAATGGCCTATAACAACGCAAGACTGATAGCCCGCCCGGAAAGCTATTGGCTGGATCCTTAGCAGCCGATCCTTTGTAAAAATTGCATATTGACTTTCATAGGCGCTGTGATATACTATCTGGGAGCCGAGTAGTTACTGGGCATGTGTGGGTTGCCTGTTGAGTGGCTCGTGTGTTTGAGTTTTGATTGGTAGTGGCAACGTCTTTTGGGAGTTAAAAGAGCGAGGAGTAATGGGCTTCTCGCTTTTTTGTGCTTCCGCCGACGTCCAAACTCACCGTCGGCTCTTCTGCTCTAAGTAGTACGCCAAGGCCGCCGCCAAGGTCTTGTCCGTTTTCGGGAAACCCAGCTCCACAACATCCCTGCCCACGCGGAACTTCTTATGCGTCTTGATCTGCTCCAGGAAGAAAAAGGCGTTGTCCGTCCGGCTCGACTTCTCGCGCTGTTTCACAGTGCCAATGTCCACAAGATCGTTGTAACCTTCCATAACTATCACTCGCTTTCCGGTCTCTCCCTACTAATTTATTTCGCGCCGAGCAAGCTTATGCCCGCAAATATAGCACTTTTAGTTTTTTTTGTCCATCTGCGAACTAGGGCGTGTTTGAAAACCCCATTCCGGCGTATTTTCGGTGCTTTTTCCGCCATACGTCGTCAGTGTCAAACTTGCGAACCACAAGGGTTCGCGGCGTTTGCCACTTCCTAGTCCAGCGAAAAAATCACTCGAAAATCCGCCGGAAGCGGGTTTTCAAACACGCCCTAAACACGACGGGCTTCAACGGCGTGTTTTGTGAAGCAGAGGGACTACAAAAAGTTAAAGTGCTATATTACACCCCGCCAACAGCCGCCACGCCGACGGTAAAATTTAGTTAACCCACTTAAAAGCACTATGCTGCATATAGTGTAATTAGGGCGTGTTTGAAAACCCCATTCCGACGTATTTTCGTGCTTTTTCCGCCATACGTCGTCAGTGTCAAACTTGCGAACCACTGCGGGTTCGCGGCGTTTGCCACTTCCTAGTCTGGCGAAAAAATCACTCGAAAATCCGCTGGAAGCGGG
>WRAA01000090.1 GCA_009780445.1 Defluviitaleaceae bacterium | reverse complement strand
CGCCATACGTCGTCAGTGTCAAACTTGCGAACCACTGCGGGTTCGCGGCGTTTGCCACTTCCTAGTCTGGCGAAAAAATCACTCGAAAATCCGCTGGAAGCGGGTTTTCAAACACGCCCTAGCCGGAGCCTGCTTCAAGAAATATTTTGTTTTCGTGCCATCAATCACACAGCATTATAATCCTCTGTCTGCGAAGAATATTATTGACCCCTCTTGAAGGGGCGAAGTAATGTTGCACACGCATTCATAAACAATGCAGTACAGGGGAGGATATATATGAAGTATAGAAAACCTATCGCGGTGGCGTTGGCTGCCGGCCTTATCGGTTTTACGGGCTGTGCGTCACAGCCGGCACCCGACGGCACCGTGAACAATAACTACAGACATGGCGTGAGCCGTAACACCCACACCATGCGCAACAACGTCCGCAACATGCAGAGCAACACCCGCACCATGCGCGAAACGCCCTTCGGCGGATGGGGCTACAACACCACTAACAGAAGCTACACCGCCAACCGCGACGGCCTGGACCGCGCGGCTAACAACGCGAAACACGGCGGCTACAACTCCGGCAGTCTTGACGGCATGAGCTATGGCCGCGAAGGCGCAGTTGGCAACGCCGCACCGCGCACAAACAGCGTAAACCGCCAGACCACGGCAAGAACCAACACCACCGGCCAAGGTGCCTACAGAGGCACGGGCGAAGCCGTGCGCCGCACAACCCCGAACGTGACACACCAAGCTCGCCCCGAAACTGCACGCCGCACAGTGCCCAACACAGTGCGTCACCAAGCCACACCGAATATAACGCGCCAAGCCGCACCCGGCACAACGCGCCAAGCTGTTCCCTACAACGTAACGCGCCAAGCGGTTCCGCACAACGTAAACCGTCAGGCTGTTCAACAGGGTGTGAACCGTCAAGCGGCTGTTCCGCATAACGTAACCCGCCAAGCGGCTCCGTACAACGTAACCCGTCAGGCAGTTCCGCACAACGTAACGCGTCAGGCCGCTCCAAGATCTGCCGAACATTCGGTAAACAGGGAAACGCCGAAGGCTCCCGTTCGCCGGACCGCGCCAAAGAACGTGACGCGCCAGGCCGCGCCGAGAACCGCCGAACATTCGGTGAACAGGGAAACGCCGAAGGCTCCCACCCGTCAGGCCGCTCCCAAGAACGTAACGCGCGAAGCCGCAACGCATAACACAGCCAAGCAAGCCGCTCCGCACAACACAACACGTCAGGCAGTTCCGCACAACACAACACGCCACGCGGTTGTGCACAACGTTACGCGTCACGCCGATTCGAACAGGCAGATCCAGCACGTTCCCGCAAGACAGCACGCCGTAACAAATCAACATTCCGCAACAAGACAACAGCCCGCAACAGGCCGCCTTCACGCTGACGGCAGATACCAGGCCGTAACAGGCGAACGCGCCGTAACAGGCCAGCATTCCGTAACAAGACAGCAACCCGCAACAGGCCGTCACCACGCCGGTGGCAGATACCAAGCCGTGCCGGTACAGCCTTCGGCACGCGGCCACGTATCCCGCGAAGCTGACAGCTACGGCACACAGCGCGTAAATCGCTCCCGCCCGGCAAATGTCGAGAACAGGCAGGGCGGCAACCATGACGCTACGCGCGGCGACGGAGCTATGCGCAAACAGCCGTTTAACCCGGACGGCACCATCAACAACAGCAACGTAGCGGCACCTTCGCGCGGCACGGGCACGGTATACCGCCCGGGCTACCCGATCAACAGAAACACAACCACCAACACAACCAACAACCGCGCGGAAGCTCCTGCCGCACCGTCGATAAACCTCTCGCGCCCCGGCCTCAGCTCCACCGAAGCCGCACCACGCACACAGCAACCGCAGCAAGCATCCGCGCACCACGGCAATGCCTACAACACAACCGGCACAACCGGAAGCCTCGTGTAACGAAGTATAGCAACACACAGAAGGACGCGGTATCCACTCCGCGTCCTTCTCATTGGCTAGGACTTATCTTCCAAGGCTCTCACCAAATCTTCCAATAACTCCTTCTTGCGATCTTCGTTTGTCTCGGACTGTATCTGCCTGACTATTACCAAGGTCAGCTGCCTTATCAGGTCGATTTCAGCTTTTGGCATAGGTATTCAGCTCCTTCGTAATTAGGAAGATTATTCCTCATCGAGTTTGAGGACGCTCATGAAGGCGGCCTGCGGCACCTCGACACTGCCGATCTGGCGCATCCGCTTCTTGCCCTCCTTCTGCTTCTCCAGCAGCTTGCGCTTGCGGGAGATGTCGCCGCCATAACACTTTGCCAGAACGTCCTTGCGCACGGCCGATACGGTTTCCCGCGCGACGATCTTGTTGCCGATGGCGGCCTGGATGGGAACTTCAAAGAGGTGTCGCGGGATCTCCTTCTTCAGCTTTTCCGCCATCTTGCGGCCGCGGTTGGCGGCGGTGGAGCGGTGGACGATGAAGGAGAGCGCGTCCACGGCCTCGTGGTTGACGAGCATGTCAAGCTTTACCAGGTCGGACTCGTTGTAGCCCAGCAGTTCATAGTCGAAGGAGGCATAACCGCGCGAACGCGACTTGAGCGCGTCGAAAAAGTCGTAGATGATCTCGCCCAGCGGCATGTTGTACGTCAGGCGGGCGCGTGTGGCCTCCAGATACTCCATGCCGATGTACTCGCCGCGGCGGCCTTGGCACAGCTCCATAATGGGGCCGATATAGTCCGACGGCAGGATGATCTGCGCCCTGACGATAGGCTCCTCCATCATGGCGATGCGCGTCACGTCGGGCAGATCATTGGGGTTCGAAAGCTCGATCATCTCGCCGTCGGACTTGTGTATGCGGTAGATTACGCTTGGCGCGGTGGTTACGAGATCCAGGTTATACTCGCGCTCCAGCCGTTCTTGGATGATCTCCAGATGCAGCAGACCCAGGAAGCCGCAACGGAAGCCGAAGCCAAGCGCGGTGGAGGTTTCGGGCTGGAACTCCAGGCTTGCGTCGTTAAGAGCCAGCTTCTCCAGCGCGTCGCGCAGATCCTGATACTTCGCGCCGTCGGAGGGGAACAGGCCGCAGTACACCATGGACAGAACTTTCTTGTATCCCGGAAACGGCTCTGTGGTGGGGTTCTCCGCGCCGGTTATAGTGTCGCCGATGCGCGTGTCCGACACGTTCTTGATGCTGGCCGTGAGGTAGCCCACTTCGCCCGCCTGCAGTATGTCGCAGGGGATAAAGCGGCCGGGGCCGAACACGCCGACCTCCACAACGTCGAAGCGCGCGCCCGTGGCCATAAACAGCACGTTGTCGCCCTTGCGCACAGAGCCGTCCACCACGCGGAAGTATACGATAACGCCGCGGTATGCGTCGAAGAAGGAATCGAAGATCAGCGCTTTCAGCGGCGCGTCCTCCCTGCCGCGCGGCGCGGGTATGTCGGAGATTATGCGGTCGAACACTTCGCCGATGTTGATGTCGGCCTTGGCGGAGATGCGCGGCGCGGTCTCCGCCTCAATGCCTACGATATCCTCGATCTCGCGCACCACCTTGTCGGGGTTCGCGCTGGGCAGGTCTATCTTGTTTATCACCGGCAGGATCTCGAGGTTGCCCTCCAGCGCGAGGTACACGTTGGCCAATGTTTGCGCCTCCACGCCCTGCGCGGCGTCCACAACCAGCACCGCGCCTTCGCACGCCGCCAAGGATCGCGAGACTTCGTAGTTAAAGTCCACATGCCCGGGCGTATCCACCATGTTCAGCACATATTCTTCGCCGTCCAGCGCGGTGTGTATCAGCCGCACGGCCTGTGCCTTGATGGTTATGCCGCGCTCGCGCTCCAAGTCCATGTTGTCCAGCACCTGATCCTGCATCTCCCGCTCTGTAAGCAAGCCGGACTTCTGTATCAGCCTGTCCGCAAGGGTGGACTTTCCGTGGTCGATATGCGCGATTATGCTAAAGTTGCGGATCTTGTCCTGACGATTCATTGTACACGTTCCTTTGTAGTGTAGTCGTTTGCGCAACATTATAACACATAACCCTTGCTTGCACAACTGTTATTCCGTGTGATATAATGGGTGCAACAGAAATCTAATCCCAGGGAGGTTTTTATGACACCTACGCCACATATTGACGCACAACCGGGCGATATCGCCAAGACGGTGCTTATGCCCGGTGATCCGCTGCGCGCCAAGTTCATAGCCGACAATTTCCTGCAAGACCCCGTGCAGTTCAACCAGACCCGCGGAATGCTGGGCTTTACGGGAAGCTACAAGGGTGTGCCGGTATCGGTCATGGGCTCGGGAATGGGCTGCCCGTCCATCGGAATATACTCCTACGAGCTGTTCCACTTCTACGGCGTTGAGAACATAATGCGCGTGGGTACGGCCGGCGCGGTAAGCCTGGATCTGCACATCGGCGACATCGTGCTTGGCCAAGCCGCCTGCACAAACTCTGCGTATGTGCGGCAGTACAACATGCCCGGCGAGTTCGCTCCCATCGCCTCCTTTGGCTTGCTGGAAAAGGCCGCCGCCAATGTACGCGCCAAGGGGCTGAAGCTGGCCGTGGGCAACGTGCTTTCGTCCGACACATTCTATGACGACGACACAACGGCCATCACGCGCTGGCAGAAGATGGGGATCCTCTGCGTAGAGATGGAGGCCGCCGCGCTGTACATGAACGCGATACGCGCCGGCAAGAACGCCCTGACGATCCTCACGATCTCCGACGAAATCTTCACAGGCAAGGCCACAACCGCTCTGGAACGCCAGACGGCCTTCACCAACATGATGGAAGTCGCGCTGGAGACGGCCGCGCAGCTGTAGGGCTTGCTACGACAGAAAGTCGAGAATGTCCTCGCGGGTCAGGCCGATTTTCAGCTTAGCGTCCAGAGACGCGCCGCCCAGACGCAGGGCGGGAACTGCCCATACGCGGGACTGCTCGAAGGCGTAACAGTTAGCGGCTTCCAGAGCTTGGCGGTACCTGCCGCTTTCCAGCGCGTGGCGAAGCTGCTCCGTGCCCAGAAGGTCGGCATAGGCTTCGCAGAGGGAACCGATGTCCTCCGCGTCCGCTTCGCGCCTGTGCAGGATGTCGAAGGTGCGGCGGTGGAAGGCCTGCGCGTTTACGCCGCTTTCGGCGGCAAGGAACATGGCCTGTATGCACAGGTCGCTGAACGGGTTGTCCTCGTGCCGGTGCGGCCGCGGGTGGGATTCGCACAGCCGCCAGACAGGCTCTATGCCCGGGAACTCCGGCAGAAGCTCTTCGAGAAACCCGTAAACGTCAAGGCAGTAAGGGCAGGCGTAATCAATGAATATCTCGAGCTTGCGTATCGCGTTCATATGCTCACCTTCCAAATGAAGTATTTAGGAGGAACTTAATGGCAACTACTCACGAGCAATTGCGGCTGGACTATAATAATATGATGGCGGAGTTCGTTGGTGAACACGGTTTTTCGCCGGACGACATACAGGCTCTTTCGGCGAAGGTCCGGGCGGCAACGGCCGCAATGAAGGACAAACGCGCCAAGGGTTTGATGGATTGGCGGGATCTGCCGCACAACCAAGCCGCGGTGGCGGACGATATCCTGGCGTATGTGGCGTCCAAGGCGGACGGCTTCGAGGCCTTCGTGGTGCTGGGCATCGGCGGTTCCGCCCTGGGGCCTATGGCCGTGCAGCAGGCCATCAACCACCCGTACTACAACGAGCTTCCGCGGGAAAAGCGCGGGGGCTTCCCGAAATTTTACGTGGTGGACAATGTTGATCCGGAGCGTCTTGTCTACCTGTTTAACATCATCGAGCCGGAGAAGTGCCTGTTCAACGTGATATCAAAGTCCGGCAGTACGTCCGAAACCATGTCGCAGTTCATGATCATCAAGCAGATGCTGGAGGACAAGCTGGGGCAGGACGCACGCCGCAACATCGTCTGCACCACCGACAGCGAGAAGGGCAACCTTATCAAGATCGCGAAGCAGGAGGGCTACAAGACCTTCATCATCCCAAGCGGAGTGGGCGGGCGTTTTTCGGAACTTACGCCGGTGGGGCTGCTGCCGGCGGCCTTCGCGGGCATAGACATACGCGCTCTTCTTGCGGGCGCGGCGTTTATGGACAAAATGTGCGAAGCGGACGACATTTCGCAAAACTCCGCTCATATGTACGGCTTGCTCAACTATATCGCCATGCAGAAGGCCATGCCCATGTCGGTGATGATGCCCTATGCCGATTCGCTGAAGTTCATTGCCGATTGGTACGCGCAGCTCTGGGCGGAATCCCTGGGCAAGAAATTTGACAACGGCGGCAATGTGGTGAACGTGGGGCCAACGCCCGTGAAGGCTCTGGGCGTGACGGATCAGCATTCCCAGGTGCAGCTCTATGTCGAAGGGCCTTACGACAAGATAGTCGTGTTCATCGGCGTGGACGAATACCGCGAGACCGTCACGATACCCACGATCTACGGCGATATCCCAAGCCTCGGCTTCCTGGGCGGCGTGACGCACAACAGGCTTATAACCGCCATGCAGCACTCCACGGAATACGCGCTGATGGCAAACGGCAGACCCAACATGACAATCACCCTGCCGCGGGTGAATGAGTTTACGCTGGGCCAGCTCCTATACTTCTTCGAGGTGGCCACAGGCTTCGCCGGGGAGCTTCTGAACATCGACGCGTTCGACCAGCCTGGGGTCGAAGAGGGCAAGAACGCCACCTACGCAATGTTCGGCCGCCCCGGCTACGAGGACAAGAAAAAGGAACTGGACGCAAGGCCGGCCAAGAAGGACTCGTACGTTATATAGTACGAAATTGATCAAAAGGGGCTGGAAATACCAGCTCCTTCCTGTTTTGATAGGTTGTAATTTGCCGGACACCGGTATATACTATATGTTAGTACATTGATACATAATTGAGGGGCTGGAGGAATTGGAATGGCCAAGACATTGGTAGCCTATACGGATCAAGTTGACGATCCGGATCTGGCGATGCAGGAGATTGCCGAACAGCTGGAGCTTGAGACCAAGCTCTTGAAAAACTCGATAGGTATTATCGCCTGCCATCGGGAGTTTGTTATGTCCGGCACGGCGCAGGCCGTGTGCGCGCGGCTTCCCTTTGACGTTGTGGGTGCGATGACATCTTCGCTGTCGGCGCCGGGGAACACGGGCGCTCTGCTTATGTCCGTAATGGTGATCACCGCCGACGACGTGGAGTTTGTGTCGCAGCTTACGCCCACGCTTGAACAAGACTCCGCCGCGGTGGTTTACGAAAGTTATAAACGCGCCGCACGCCCCGAACCCGGAAAACCCGCCCTGGTGCTGGCCTTCGCGCCCTTCATGCGTCAGAACTCGGGGGACGACTATGTGAAGATGCTTTCGGAGGCCTCAGACAACGCGCCCGTGTTCGGCACCATCGCCGTGGACGATACGGAGGACGCGTCCAACTGCTTCACAGTGTTTAACGATGAATATTACGCCGACAGGCTGGCCATGGTGCTTGTATACGGCAATCTGTCGCCCAAGTTCTACAGGGCGAATGTATCGCTGGACAAGGTGCTGGGCAAGAGCGCGGTGGTGACGAAGAGCGAAGGCCACGTGCTGATGGAAGTTAACGGACACCACGTGAGCGTGTTCCTTGAGGAACTTGGGCTGACCAAGGCCAGTGAAACACAGTACGCCATGCTGCAGCTGCCCCTGCTGCTGGACTATAACGACGGTTCGCCGCCCGTGTCGAAGGCCTTTGTGTCTCTCACGCCGCAGAAACACGCCCTTTGCGCCGCCGCAATACCGGAGGGCAGCACGCTCTATGTGGCGCGGCACGACAAGGCGGATGTACTGCTGACCACGGAGCAGGCCGCGGAGCGTATACAACAAGACTT
>WRAA01000089.1 GCA_009780445.1 Defluviitaleaceae bacterium | reverse complement strand
TGGACAACTCGCCGACCCGTTTGTTCGACTCGGTTATAAACTTGCCGTGCCTGAGTTTGTTGGAGAAGGTGGGGCTTGACGGCTTTACAAACGGGCATGTGCTGTTCGTACCTATCAACCAGTTTACGCTTCTCTCCGACGTATCTCTCCAATGTTCACAGCCGCCCGATAAGATCATATTCCTGCTGGACGAACAGACACCGCCGGAGGACATCTTCATCGAAGGCATCGGCAAGGCCAAGGATAAGGGCTTCCGCTTCGCCATCGAAGGCATCAGCAACTACGAATACATGCGGCCTATTATCGAGCAGTGCGACTATGTATTCATAAGCTTTAGAAACAACAAGGACGGCCTCAGCGAATACAAGAAGGTCTGGCCAAACTTTAAGAAGCAGGTCTTTGTGGCCACGGATGTTGACAGCATCTCCACATTCGACCGCATACGCTACAGCGGATTCGGATGCTTCGAGGGCAAGTTCTACAGCCTGCCCGTGGCAAAGACGCACAACAACATCTCCCCGGTGAAGGTCAACCGCATACAGCTGATCAATGTTGTGCGCACCGAGGACTTCGCCATAGAAGAAGTGGTGAGGATCGTAAGCCGCGATCCGTCGCTTACGATCTCCCTGTTGAAGCTTATTAACTCGCCCTATCTCGGGCTGTCGCAGAAGGTCAAGAGCATACAGCAGGCCGTGGCCTTGCTCGGCCAAAAAGAGGTCCGCCGTTGGGTTACGGCCGCCACAGCCGGCCTTCTCGCGGAGGACAAACCGCAGGAGATCACACGCGTTTCGCTGTTACGCGCGCGTTTTTGCGAAAACTTGGCGCGTCACTTCGAAATGGGCATACACGCGCCGGGGCTGTTCCTGATGGGGCTGTTTTCCATATTGGACGTGGTGCTGGAGATGTCTATGGCGGAAGCCCTCAAGGTCGTTGCCGTGTCGGAGCCTATACACGATGCTCTGGTGAACCGCGCGGGGGAATACTACAAGGTTATCGAGATCGTCCTGAAATATGAAGCGGGCGACTGGACAGAGGTTAAGAGGCTTATGACCATCGACAAACTAAATGTGGAGGACGTGCTGAAAGCTTATACGGACGCTGTGCAGTGGTATGACTCTATCGCGTCGGCAGTTGTGGACGACGAAGCGTAGTGGGTGCCGGCATGTCAGACTTTGTACACCTGCACGTACACACCGAATACAGCTTGCTGGACGGCTCGGCACGGGTCGACAGGCTTGTGGCGCGGGCGAAGGAACTTGGTATGCAGTCGCTGGCCATTACGGATCACGGCGTGATGTACGGCGTTATCGACTTTTACAAGGAAGCGAGGAAGCAGGGGCTGCACCCCGTGATTGGCTGCGAAGTTTATGTGGCGTCCGGTTCGCGGCACAACAAGGAGCATGTGCGCGGCAACTACGCCAACCACCTTGTGCTGCTGGCCGAAAACAATGAAGGTTATCAAAACCTATTGAAGCTGTGTTCGCGCGGCTTCACGGAAGGTTTTTACTACAAGCCGCGTATAGACCTGGAGCTTCTGCGGGAATATTCACGCGGGCTTATAGCTCTTTCGGCGTGCCTTGGTGGGCCTATCGCAAAGACCTATCTCAACGCGTCCTACCAAGCCGCGCTGGATCTGGCACGTACATACGACGAAATATTGGGGCGCGGGAACTTCTTCCTGGAGCTCCAGGACTACAGCACGCCCGGCACGGCGGATTCATCCTTCGACGAACAGGCGCGGGTCAACGCCGCCTTGATCAAGATGTCCGCCGAAACCGGCATACCCCTTGTAGCCACGAACGACGTCCACTACATAGACAGGGAGGACGCGCCCGCCCACGAGCTGCTCCTGTGCATACAGACAAACAAGAACATTCACGACGCGGCGCGTATGAGCTTTCCGTCGCAGGAATTCTATCTCAAGCCGCAAGATCAGATGGCGGCTCTCTTCAAGCACTGCCCCGAGGCCGTGACCAACACGGCGAAGATCGCGTTGCGTTGCCACGTAGATATTGAGTTTAACACATACCGCTTGCCTAAGTACAAGATCGAGGACGGCACGCCGCCATTCGACTTGCTTGCGCAGCTGTGCGAGAAGGGTCTGGCGTGGCGGTATGCCGACATAACGCCGGAGCTGCGGGAACGCCTGGGCTTCGAGCTTGGCACCATCCGCGATATGGAGTTCGTGGACTACTTCCTGATAGTGGGGGACTTTATACGCTATGCGCGTGACAACGGAATCAAGGTGGGGCCGGGGCGCGGATCGGCTGCGGCTTCGCTGGTGGCGTACACCCTTGGCATCACAAATATCGACCCTATCAAGCACGGCCTGATATTTGAACGCTTTCTGAATCCCGAACGCATATCCATGCCGGATATTGACATAGACTTTTGCTATGAACGCCGACAGGAGGTTATCGACTATGTTGTGGGCAAGTTTGGCCACGACCATGTTGCGCAGATAATAACCTTCGGCACGATGGGCGCGCGCGCGGTGATACGCGATGTCGGCCGCGCCCTGGGGATCTCGTACCAAGACGTGGATCGTATCGCCAAGATGGTTCCCTTCGAGCTTGGCATAACCATCAGCCGCGCCCTCGAGATGAACCCGGAGCTGCTGGCGCGGTATAACACGGACAACGAGACACGGCACATGCTGGAGATGTCGCGCAGGCTGGAAGGGCTTGTGCGCCACGCTTCCACCCACGCGGCCGGGGTTGTGATATGCAGCGAGCCTGTTACGGAATATGTTCCGCTTTCGCACAACGAAGGCGTGATCACGACGCAGTATCCCATGGGTACGCTTGAAGAGCTTGGCCTGCTGAAAATGGACTTCTTGGGTTTGCGCACCCTCACGGTTATACACAACGCCGTGCGCGAGATAGAGCGCGGGTACGGCACCGCGGTGGACATCGACACGATCGACTTCGACGACCCGCGCGTATACGCACTTATAGCATCAGCCGACACCCAGGGCGTGTTCCAGCTGGAAAGCTCCGGCATGAAGTCCTTCATGCGGGAACTTTCGCCCACGTGCTTCGAGGATATTATCGCCGGGATATCCCTCTTCCGCCCAGGGCCTATGGACTTTATACCGAAATATGTGCGCGGCAAGCGCGACGCTTCGTCGGTGAAGTACAGCCACGACGCGCTGCGCGTGATACTCGAACCTACATATGGCTGCATCGTATATCAGGAGCAGGTAATGCAGATCGTGCGGGAGCTTGGCGGCTACAGCCTTGGTCAGGCGGACTTGGTTCGCAAGGCGATGTCGAAGAAGCAGGTTGACGTAATGGAGCGCGAGAGGCTGCGCTTTGTGGGCGGCTGTTCCGCCAACGGCATAAACGCGGACGCGGCCAACCTCATATTCAACGAAATGTCGGACTTCGCCAAGTATGCCTTCAACAAGGCGCACGCGGCGGCATATGCAGTACTGGCCTACCAAACGGCCTGGCTCAAGATTCACTACCCCACAGAGTTTATGGCGGCCTTACTGAACAGCGTCATGGACGCGCCGCAAAAGGTCTCCGAGTATATACTGGAATGTAAGAAAATGGGCATCAAGCTGCTTCCGCCGGACATTAACCGCGGATTCTCAAGCTTTAGCGTATCGCGGGATGCGGCGGACGCGGGCAAGCTCAACGAGATACGCTACGGAATGTCGGCGATAAAGAACGTTGGCAGATCGGCGGTTGACTCGATAGTCGCGGAGCGCGAGGCTGGCGGCGCGTTTAGGTCGCTGGGGGACTTTATCGGCAGGGCAGACCCGCGCGACGCGAACAAACGCTGTATGGAGAGCCTGATAAAGGCCGGCGCGCTGGACTGCCTGGGCGGCAAACGCCTGCAATACTTCATGGCACTAAAGACCTTGATGGAACAGGCTTCCGCGGACAAAAAACGCCGCATGGACGGGCAGATGAGCCTCACAGACTTTGTAGACAGCCCCGCGCTTGCCATATCAGACGCTCTGCCGGACACAGGGGAGTATGCCCCGCGAGAGCTTCTGGAGCTTGAGAAGGAAGTACTGGGGATCTACCTTAGCGGGCATCCGCTGTCGCAGTATGAAGCATTTATCAAGGCGAACACCAACGCGACGACATTGGACTTCCCCGCGCTTGGTGAAGAGGGCGTGTCCGAAGGGCATTTGCAGGACGGGGACGAAGTTTCCTTCGGCGGCATCATCACGAAGAAGTCCGTCAAGTACACCAAGAGCAATCAGGCCATGGCGTTCTTGGAAGTGGAGGATATGTACGGCGTGCTGGAGGTTGTGGTGTTCCCCAAGATTTATGAGGCGCACCCGGGCCGGCTCAATGCTGACGAAGTGGTGGCGATACGCGGCAAGGTCAGCCTGCGCGAGGATGAAGCACCGAAGCTTATCTGCAACAGCATCAAGTTCTCCGGCGACTATACGCCGCCTACGCAGGAGCTGTGGATCAAGAAGCGCGTTAACTGCGAGGTTGGCGACGGCGATATCATGCGGGTGCTGCAGGCCTATCCCGGCAGCACCCCCGTGATAGTCTACGACGAGCAAACGCGGAAAATCATGCGCCTTCCCCCGGGCCTCTTCGTGAACACACACTCACACGCGCGGGAGGAACTGGCCGCGCTGCTGGGGGATGACGCGGTGGTCGTCAAGAACCTTTAACCGAAGGGACGAATGTCTATGCATTTGATTACGAAACGCCTTGTGGCGCGGGTTGCCGTGTATGTGCTGGGCTTGCTGATCCTGGCCTTTGGCGTGGTGTTTGCCATTAACTCGAACCTGGGCATATCGCCGGTGAACTCCCTGCCGTTTGCGGCCAGCCTTGTCACCGGAGTTGGCATGGGCATCAGCGTTACGATATTCTTCTTGGCGAACCTTGTTCTGCAGATCGTCATATTGCGCAGAGACTTCAAGCTCATTAACCTTACGCAGATCATCTACTCGTTCATCTTCGGCTACTTCGTTGACTTTGCAATGTTTGTGCTTGGCGACTTCACCTTGCCGACATATTTCGGACAGCTGACCATGCTGGCCATCAGCCTGATACTCCTGCCCACGGGTCTCTCGATGTACCTGGAGGCAAAGCTGGTGCCGATGCCGTCGGAAGGGTTTGTGCTGGCGGTTACGCAGAAGCTGCAGAAGTACACGTTTGCGCGGATAAAGGTGATTTACGACTGCGCCCTGGTGCTGTCGGCCATTACGCTCACGTTGGTCGCGCTGGGCGGCGTATACGGTGCGCGTGAGGGCACCGTCATCTCGGCCTTGCTGATAGGCAAGCTAATGCCGCCGGCCAGGAAGGCCATTGCGCATGTTCTGGGCAAGCTGGGCTTCTACCCGCCGCCTGAACCGCCGCCCGAAAAAGCCGCGGCGGCATAATCTCGAATAAAGAAGCCGGTACGTTTATGACGTACCGGCTTTTGTTATGACATTTTTACGCGCACACGGCGCGTTATCTTGGTCAGACCCCTCATTCGAGGGCGAGGAGCAGGGTTATCCACTCCGCGCCTTCCGCGTTGGTGACGCTTCCTTGCGGGTTGAAGCCGGCGGCCGAGGTCTCGCCGATGAAGAAGTTGATGCGCGAGAACATGAGGCCTTCGTGCGCCCATTCGGAGACTTCGGCAAGGTCGCGGACGCTTAGGGGAACCTGCCAGTTGCCCGATGGACCTGTGCCGGAGAAGTTTGCAAAGTTGAGCATTATCGTCGCGGCCTGTTCACGCGTGAGCGGGTCTTGGGGGAAGAATCTGCCCGCGCCGTCGCCCCGCACAATGCCCGTGCGCTCTGCCCAAGCAATTGCGGCGGAGTAGGGGGACGCGGCGGTTACGTCGTCAAACGGCGTGTCCTGCGGATCCCCTGTGAGGCCAAGTTCTTGATACAGCAGGGCGACGAACGCGCCGCGGCTGATTGTATCGCCGGGGGCTTGCGACGCGGAGACGGCCGCAACGCCGCCAAACGACAGGACGGCCGCGAGTACCGCGGATAAAAGTTTCTTCATAAGATCAGTCCTTTCAGTGTAGGTGTGTACTATATATGTTAAGGACGCGGAGTAAGGCATCCTTCATTTCGGCGATATCCACGGTTTGATCGTGCAGGACGGGTTTGTCGGCTATGCCGGCGAGGCGTGGCGGCACAGATTCGCGCCGGAACTCCGCCAAACGCTGCAGCAGCTCGAAGTCGTCCCGGGCGGAGCTTGCCGGATCGAGAACGGACATCACGGACTTTGTGAACTTGTAGGGGCTTGCGGTTGACATAATCACAGTTGGTTCGCCGCCGTCGTATTGTTCGTATGCGGAGTAGGCTACGGCCGTGTGCGGGTCGATAACATAGCCGAACCTGTCGTACACGCGTCGGATGGCTTGGCGTGTCGCCTGTTCATCGGCGGAAAAACCCGCTAAGCCGGAAAAGTTGGCGTTTACGCTGTACTGCCCGTGCGTGTTGAGGCGGTTCAGACATTCGAGCAAGCTCTCCGGAGACTTGCCAAGCGCGTAGAACAGCAGGCGCTCCAGATTGCTTGGGTGCAGGATGTCCATGGAAGGGGAGATGGTGGCCACGAAGGGACGCCCGGGGTCGAATACGCCTGTCGCCAAAAAGTCGGTCAGTACGTTGTTTTCGTTCGACGCGCAGATCAGCTTCTTGACAGGCAGACCCATCTGCTTGGCGTACCAGCCCGCAAGTATGTTGCCGAAGTTGCCTGTCGGCACAACGAAGCTCACTTCCTCGCCGGGGGTCATGCCGCGGCCGACCAGTTGGGCATAGGCATGGTAGTAGTAAGCGATCTGCGGCACGAGACGGCCGATGTTGATGGAGTTTGCCGACGACAGCGCGAAGCCCTGTGCGTCAAGCCGCGCGGCCAGCTGCCGATCCGCGAAGATACGCTTGACTTCGCCCTGCGCGTCGTCGAAGTTTCCGCGCACGCCTATGGCGGCGACGTTGCCGCCTTCCTGCGTGGTCATCATACGTTGTTGCAGGACGCTTGTGCCGTGTTCCGGATAGAACACGATCACGAGCACGCCGTCCACGTCCTTGAAGCCCTCCAGAGCGGCCTTGCCCGTGTCGCCGGATGTGGCCGTGAGTATCACGCGCTTGCGGCTGTCCCCGATCTTTGAGGCGGCCGCCGTCATAAGGTGCGGCAGCAGGGACAGAGCCACGTCCTTAAACGCCAGTGTCTTGCCGTGGAACAGCTCCAGAAAGTGCAGGTTCCCGAAGCTTTTAAGGGGCGCGACATCCGGCGTGTCGAAGCCGGCGTAGGCCTTGCCGATGAAGGAGCGCAGCTCCTGCGCGTCAAAGTCGGGCAGGTAGGGGGAGATGCAGCGGAAGGCGTGTTCGTTGTAGCTTGTGTCCGCCGCCGGGGCAAGCCGCGGCAGTTGTTCCGGCACAAACAGCCCGCCGTCCGCGGCAATGCCCGTTACTATGGCCTGCGAAGGCGACACACCCCCGCGCCCGCCCCGTGTGCTGATATAGTTCACGTAAACCCTCCTAGCCGGAGCGCAGAATCTGCGCACCCTTTTTGTCAGCGCGTGCCATGCGCAGTTCCCACACATCCTTCATATCCGCAAGCCGTGCGGACATTTCGCGGACGAACTCGCCCTCGTGCTTCCTTAGCAGGATGGCGGTGATGGTCGGGCCGGCTCCGCTTAGGTACGCGCCCTTCGCGCCAAGCTCCAGAGCCGCGCCGATTATGCCGTCCATATCAGGGATAAGCTTGGATCTGTAGGGCTGGTGAAGTTTGTCCTGCGTGGCAGTGCGAAGGTTGTCCCAGTTTCCGCTCATCATCGAGGCGATAAAGAGCGACGCCCGCGCGGTGTTGAACACAACGTCGGAGCGGGTATACTGCGCCGGAAGCACGCCGCGCGCGTTTTCGGTGAGTATCTTGAAGCTC
>WRAA01000088.1 GCA_009780445.1 Defluviitaleaceae bacterium | reverse complement strand
CGCCGTGCGTCGTCATCTCCTCCTAGCGAACCACGAGGGTTCGCGTCGTCGTCGCTTCCTAGCCCGGCAAAAAATTATGCTCGAAAATTCGCCGAAAGCGGGTTTTCAAACACGCCCTAAGTCAGTGAGGTGCTAACGTGGAACATAATTGGCTGTTGTACATCGCCGCGTTTGCGGTGGCCTTTGGCATAACCCTGTATGTCACGCCGTGGTGCAAGAAGATATCCGCCGCCATCGGCGCGATAGACTATCCCAAGAAGCGAGGGATGCACTCCGAGCCGATACCGCGTATGGGCGGCATTGCGATAGTCGCGGGTTTTGTCGTCACCCTCCTGATAATGACGCTTTTTGTGTACGAACTGCACGGCATGGAGTTCCTGGGCTTTATCCTTGGCGGCGTAATAATTGTAATAACAGGTATCTTCGACGACATATATAACATTAGGGCGCGAACAAAGCTCGTGCTGCAATTCGCCGCGGCGGCGGTTGTGATATTCAGCGGCACGCGTATCGAGTTTGTGTTCTGGCCGTTTGTCACGGACATCTCGGCCATATCCGTGCCGATCACCTTCCTGTGGATCATCGGTGTGACAAATGCGGTGAACCTTATAGACGGGCTGGACGGGCTGGCCGCCGGGGTTGCGTCCATCTGCGCCCTGGCTCTTACTGTGCTGTGCATCATCTCCGGCTCTCCGCTGGCCGTGGTGCTTTCCGCAACACTTGCCGGCACCTGCCTCGGCTTCCTGCCGCGCAACTTTTCGCCGGCGGAAATATTCATGGGCGACACCGGCGCGTTGTTCCTGGGTTATGTGCTGGCCGTGACCTCCATAATCGGCGTGTTCAAGTTCTACGCCATGCTGTCGCTGGTTATCGTGTTCCTGGCTCTGGCTCTGCCCATATTCGACACGCTCTTCGCAATGACACGCCGCGCGATCAACCGCAAGCCCATCATGGGCGCGGACAGGGAGCATCTGCACCACAGGCTGATAGACGCGGGCTTTTCCACAACAAAGGTTGTTGTGATGCTGTATGCGCTAAGCATTGTTACCGGCGCGTTTGCCATTGCCATTGCCATTGCGGATCTTCGGGTGCTGATGGTGGTGGTGGTGCTGGCCGCCGCGCTGATCATGATGATACTTGTGTACCGCCGCAGGTTCAGGCCGAAGATCAAGGGCGAAGCGGAGCTTCCCGCGGAGATGGCCGGCGAAGCGGTAGAGGATTAGATAGCGGAAGAGGAATAGGAGGGCTGAACATGTTCAAGACGACATCGCAGTACCGCACGGAATCAACGGAGGGCCGCTACGGCGGCAAGGGCGTGGCCGTTGTCAGCCATGTGATGGAAAAGACCGAGCTGCTGGCCAACTGCCGCCTGTTCGCGCGGATCCGGCTGGATCCAGGATGCTCCATCGGTTGGCACACCCACGACCAAGAAGAGGAAGTGTACTACATTCTAAGCGGCGAGGCCGTGGTGAACGACGACGGCGTGATCCGCACGGTGTACCCCGGTGATTCTGTGTACACCGGCAACGGCGGTTCGCACTCTATTGAGAATCAGGGCAGTGAACCCATGGAGTTCCTTGGCGTGATCCTTACCTATCAGCCGCCGGAGAGATGAGCTATCAGGCGTTCTACCGCAAGCTCAGGCCGGCGCGTTTTGCCGACATCATAGGGCAGGAACATGTGGTGACAACACTGCGGAACCAGCTGATGTCGCGGCGTGTTGCCCACGCGTATCTCTTTGTGGGTACGCGCGGCACGGGCAAGACTTCCATGGCGAAGATCTTTGCCCGCGCCATCAATTGCGAAGCTTCCGACAAGGGCGAACCCTGCGGGATCTGCCCGGCGTGTGCCGCGTCGCGCTCCGGAGCCTCCGCCAATGTGCTGGAGATAGACGCGGCAAGTAACAACAGCGTAGACAACATCCGCGAACTGCGCGACGAAATACAGCACGCGCCGATTTCCGGCGTGTACAAGGTGCTGATAATCGACGAGGTTCATATGCTCTCTACAGGGGCGTTTAATGCTCTGCTAAAGACTCTGGAGGAGCCGCCCGCCCACGTATACTTCATCCTTGCCACCACCGAGGCGCAGAAGATCCCCGCCACCATCCTGTCGCGCTGTCAGCGTTTCGACTTCAGGCGCGTAAGCCCGCGGGAGATGACGGCCGCCCTGCGCGGCTACATGGACGGCGAAGGGGTGCGCGTAACGGACGACGCGCTGGACTATGTGGCGGAGCTTTCCGACGGCGCGATGCGGGACGCGCTCAGCTTGCTGGACCGCGCGGCGTCGCTTTACGGCGGCACGGAGATCACGCGGGGGATGCTGCGGGATCTCATGGGCGCGGTGGACGGCGAGGTGTATGTGCGGCTGACAGCCGCCCTGCAGACGGGCGACAACCGGGCCTGCCTTGGCATAATTGACGAAGCGGCGGCGCAGGGGCGCGACATTACCCAGTTTGTGAACGAGTATGTGCGGCACCTGCGCGGGCTGATGATAACCGCAAGCGCGGACGCTTCGCCGGAGCTTGCCGGCATTGTGCGCTTTCTGACGCACTTTGCGGAGCTTGCGGCCGGTCTGCGCCACAGCGTTAACGAGCGGGTGAGCCTTGAAGTGGCGTGTATCAAGCTATGCTTGCCGCAGGCCGCGCCGCCGCTTCAAGCCGCGCAGGAAGGTTCCGCGCCGGCTAAGGCACCGGCACAGGCGCCGACCGCAACCAAGGCCGCGCCGGCGGCCGCGAAACAGCAGAATACACCCGCCGTGCCGGAGGACGTGCAGCTGGCAATACGCAACTTCGGCGCGTTGGCCGAGCGTTTGAAAATGCCTGTGAAGAAGATGCTGCGCGATTCGACACCAAGGTACACAGGCGGCGACTGCCTGACCATTGCCGCGGACGAAGGCAGCGTGGCGACGCTGGAGCGCAACAAGGGCGCGATAAAGGCCGAGCTTGCCGCGATGTTCAAGAAGGATATCGACGTGGTGATCGTTTCCGCAAGCGGCTTGGCCGGCGGCAAGCACAGCACGTTGTCCGCAAGGAACACGCGGGAGCATATCGCCGAAGTTTTCGGCGAGGATATAGTTGAATTCAGTTAGGAGATGACGGGATGGCAAAGGGTATGGGCGGCATGGGCATGGGCGGTATGAACATGAACAACCTCATGAAGCAGGCGCAGAAGATGCAGAAGCAAATGGCCGATATGCAGGTCGAGCTGGAATCGAAGAGCTATGATATCAGCTCCGGCGGCGGCGCGGTCAAGATCACCATCAACGGCAAGAAGGAGATCAAGGACATTTTCATTTCGCCGGACGTTGTAGACCCCGACGACGTGGAGATGCTGCAAGACCTTGTGCTTACCGCGGTGAACGAGGCTATCCGCCAGGTGGAGGAAGCCGCCGCGTCGAACATGAGCAAGCTTACGGGCGGCATGGGTCTGCCCGGGGGAATGTTCTAGGGCATGAACTACTACGGCGACCCAATCAACAAGCTGATCGAGGAACTTTCAAAATTACCCGGTGTGGGAGGCAAGTCTGCTCAGAGGCTCGCCTTTTATATTATCGCCATGCCGGAGGAACGCGCCAAGGCCTTGGCCGAGGCCGTGGTGGCGGCAAAGCGGGGCATACGCTATTGCACAACGTGCTGTAACTTCACCGACACAGACCCATGTATCATCTGCGCAAACACGCGGAGGGATTCCTCCACGATCATGGTTGTGGAGGATCCGCGGGATCTGGCGGCCTATGAACGCACGGGGGAGTACCGCGGTCTCTACCATGTTTTGCACGGCGCGATATCACCCATGAACGGCGTAGGCCCAAACGAGCTGAAGGTGAAGGAGCTGTTGGCGCGTATCCGTGCCGCCGCCCCGGCCGAGGTGATACTGGCCACCAACCCGAATGTGGAGGGCGAGGCCACCGCAATGTACATCGGCAAGATCCTAAAGCCGCTGGACATCAAGGTCACGCGGATAGCCCACGGCGTACCCGTCGGCGGTGATCTGGAGTTTGTGGACCAAGTTACGCTGAGCCGCGCCTTGTTGTGGCGGCGGGAGATTTAGGTAGGAGGAAGATGATGCGGTACAACCATGTTGAGATAGAGAGCAAGTGGCGCGAACACCGGGAGAGTTACCCCGTGAACGTGGACGACGGGAGCAAGCCCAAGTTTTACTGCCTGGACATGTTCCCCTATCCTTCGGCAAGCGGCCTGCACGTGGGGCATTGGCGCGGGTACGTGCTTAGCGATGTGCTTGCGCGGTACAAGATGCTGCAGGGGTACTATGTTTTGCACCCCATGGGATGGGATGCCTTCGGGCTTCCCGCGGAAAACTACGCCATCAAGATCGGCAAGCACCCGCGGCCGACGACGGACGAGAATATAGGGACGTTCAGGCGGCAGCTGAAGGGCATATCGGCTGTGTACGACTGGAGCAGGGAGGTTAACACCACCGACCCCGGCTACTACAGGTGGACGCAGTGGATATTCCTGCAGATGTTCAAGCACGGGCTGGCGTATGAGAAGGAAATGCCGCTGAACTGGTGCCCGAGCTGTAAGTGCGTGCTGGCCAACGAGGAAGCATTGGGCGGACAATGTGACCGCTGCGGAGATGCCACCACCAAGAAGATGCAGCGGCAGTGGATGCTGAAGATCACGCAGTATGCCGACCGCCTTCTGGAGGATCTGGCCGGGCTGGACTGGCCGGAGAAGGTGAAGAAGATGCAGTCGGACTGGATCGGCAAGAGCCATGGCGCGTATCTGACCTTCCGCACGGATGTGCCGGACAAGCTTGTGAAGGTGTATACCACGCGCCCGGACACGCTCTATGGCGCGACGTTTATGACAATCGCCCCGGAGAGTGAGCTTGTGGAGTTGCTTACAACACAGGCACAGCGTGAGGCTGTGGAGTTGTATGTGCGGATTGCCGGAGCGAAGTCCGCCGTGGACCGCCAGGCGGACCGCGACAAGACCGGGGTGTTTACCGGCAGCCACTGCGTGAACCCGGCAAGCGGCGAGCTGATGCAGATCTGGGTGGCGGACTATGTCCTGGCGGACTACGGCACGGGCGCGATAATGGGCGTGCCGGCACACGACGAGCGCGACTTTGAGTTCGCCGTGAAGTTCGGCCTACCCATCGTAAGCGTGATCGACAGCGGCGCGGATGCCGGCGCGAAGCTTACCGCCGCCTACACTGGAGACGGCAAGGCCATAAACTCTCCGCGCTGGAACGGTCTTGACGTGGCCGGCGCGAAGGACG
This sequence comes from Defluviitaleaceae bacterium, assembly GCA_009780445.1. Taxonomy (GTDB): domain Bacteria; phylum Bacillota; class Clostridia; order Lachnospirales; family WRAA01; genus WRAA01. The sequence continues at coordinate 2,667 of WRAA01000088.1, read as the reverse complement.
CGGCCATAACCTTTGCCGAGGCGCAGGGTTTCGGCGAACGCACCACCAACTACCGCCTGCGCGACTGGGTGTTCTCCCGTCAGCGTTACTGGGGCGAACCCATCCCCGTGATCCACTGCGATTCCTGCGGCGTTGTCGGCGTTCCCGAACGGGATCTGCCCGTGCTGCTGCCGGACGTGGAGGCCTACGAACCCACGGACACCGGGGATTCCCCCCTTGCCGCCATCAGCGACTGGGTGAACGTGCCGTGCCCCACATGCAGCGAACCCGCCAAGCGCGAGACCAACACAATGCCGCAGTGGGCGGGTTCGTCCTGGTACTTCCTGCGTTATGCCGACCCGCACAACACCGGCGAGCTTGCGTCGAAGGAAGCCCTGCGCAAGTGGCTGCCCGTGGACTACTATGTCGGCGGGGTGGAACACGCCGTGCTGCACCTTCTTTATGCCCGCTTCTACACTAAATTTCTGTACGACATCGGCGTTGTCGAGTTCCAAGAGCCGTTCACGCGCCTGTTCAACCAGGGTATGATCCTCAAGGACGGCGAAAAGATGTCGAAGGCCAAGGGTAATGTTGTTTCGCCGGACGGCCTTGTCGAGAGATACGGCTGCGACTCATTGCGGATGTACGAGCTGTTTGTCGGCCCGCCCGAGGTTGATTCGGAGTGGGACGACAGCGGGATCGACGGCGTATACCGCTTCCTGAACCGGTTCTGGAAGCTGGTTGACGACAATCTGCAACGCCCCGCCGCGCCCACGCCGGAATCGGATTTCCTGCGCAACAAGATGATCTTCGACATTACGTCGCGGCTGGACAATTTGCGCCTGAACACCGTGGTCAGCGGCTTCATGGAATGTACCAACAAGCTGGGAGAGCTTGCGCGCGCGCAAGGCGGCATGGATCCCGCAGTGTTTCGCGACATGATCATCATGCTTGCGCCATTCGCGCCGCACATCTCCGAAGAGTTATGGCGGCACACAGGCCACGCCGACAGCGTGTTCTCGCAGGTGTGGCCAAGCTTCGACGAAACCAAGCTTGTGCAGGACAGCATCGAGATCGCCGTGCAGATCAACGGCAAGCTGCGCGACACCATCAGCATTTGTGCCGAAAGCTCCAAGGAGGACGCGCTGGCCGAAGCACGCCGCAAGCTGGCCTTGAAGCTGGAGGGTGCAAGCATCGTCAAGGAAGTTTACGTGCCGGGCAAGATTGTCAACTTTGTGGTGAAAGGATAGGGACATGGATATCATCGTACGCAAACCGAGCGAGGCCGAACGGGCCGCCATGCTCAAGGAGCCGACATGGGGCTGCGGCGTGTCAACCTTCGATTGGCACTACGACAGCGAAGAGACCTGCCTTCTTACGGCGGGGCGCGTCACCGTGACGCACAGCGGCGGAAGAGCGGACTTCGGCCAAGGCGACATGGTGACGTTTCCGCGCGGGTTGTCCTGCGTGTGGACGGTTCACGAAGCCGTGCAGAAGCACTACTACTTTACCTAGGGAGCCGGCCGCATGACAAAGCGCGAACTTATCGAACACTGCCTGACGTATCCCGCAGTGTTCGAGGACTACCCCTTCGACGAAGATTCGGCCGTTATCAAGCACGCTTCCAACAAGAAGATGTTCGCCTTGGTCGGCGTGCTTGACGGCCGCCTGCAAGTCAGCTTAAAGTGCGAGCCCGAACGCGCCGACTTCCTGCGTAACGCATACGCCGGCGTGATTCCCGGCTACCATTTTAACAAGAAGCACTGGAACACGGTCTACACAGCGGAGGACGTGCCGGAGGACGAAATTTTCGAAATGATAGCACATTCCTTCGACCTTACAAAACCGCGCGCGTCCATGCGGAAACTCAGTGAAACGGGGGATTGCACATGAGCGATGTAGTTTTGCGCGAAATAGACGCGGGGGACATTCCCGCGCTGGGGCAGCTTATTGAAGAGGCATTCGGCGAAGGGTGGAACTTGGGCAGGTATGACCGGGACAGCGGCTCTTTTCAAGCGTTGTTGGAAACGTATCTCAGCATGTTTCTTAACTCCGGCACCTTTGGCAGGGTGGCCGTGGCCGGCGGGGAAGTTGTCGGGGCGGTTATCTGTTCGGCCAAGGGAGAGGCGGAGATCTTCCGCCAGATGCAGAAGGACAGGCCGTTCCACACCCTGATGCTTCTGAATGCGCCGCAAGACGAGCGCGCCGACATGGCGGAGCATCTGTCTGTGTCGTTTCGCGCCATCGGCGAATTGCTTGAACACAGGGAGGCGGCCTACGGCGGCAGCCTGGACTTTATCGCGGTTTCCGCGAGGTCTCGCGGGCAGAATGTCGGCGGGAGGCTTTGGGGCGCGGCGGCCGATTATTTTCGCGGCAAGGGCGTAAGCTCCGTGTACCTCATTGCCGATTCCGGCTGCACAACGGGCTTCTACGACCACAACGGCTTCGCAAGAGTGGCACAAACACAGGCATCCTACAGCTACACAACAGGCTAGAAAAATTTTGACATATATGTATACGAATACAAATTTTAGCTCCCGTCCAAAATCGGCTAAAATTTTCGAAAAAACCGCTTGACAAGCCGGCGTATACGTGCTAATATGAATATCGTGTTCTCGCACCCCAGGTGCGCGAATAATGTAGAAGCAAGGCGGCAGAAGTTGCCGCAGCGAACCTTGAAAACTGAAT
>WRAA01000087.1 GCA_009780445.1 Defluviitaleaceae bacterium | reverse complement strand
GACCTCTCCCCTGTGCTTACGGCTCTGGCGGACAACAATCTCCTGCGCCCGGGCGCGTTGGTGATCGCGGAGCAATCCTCCAAGGCGACACCCCTTGGCGCGCTCTGCGGCCTGGAGGCCTACCGAACCAAGGGCTACAAGACGACGCGCCTTACATTCTTGCGATACACGGGAGGCTCTGCGTGACAGCCATCTGCCCCGGCAGCTTCGACCCGGTAACCAACGGGCATATCGACATCATACGGCGCACGCTCTGCTTTGCCGACCGCGTAATTGTTGCCGTCTGCGTAAATGTGTACAAGAACGGACTGTTTACGCCGGAGCAGCGCACGCGGCTTCTTCGGCAAGCGCTGTGCGAAGCCGGCATTGGCTCTGCGGGCACCGGTTCTTCAATTGAAGTACGCCTATTCTCCGGCCTGCTGGCCGACTTCTTCCGCGAATGTGGCGCCGACGTTGTTGTGCGCGGCATACGCAGTACAGCGGAGTACGAACACGACATCTCGCAATCCCACGCCAACCGCCTGCTTAATCCGCGGCTGGAAACGCTCTACCTTCCCTCAGATCCCGCACACGTTTTTCTAAGCTCTTCGATTGTAAAGGAAGTGGCCGCCTTCGGCGGAGATATTCGCGGCATGGTGCCAAGCTGTGTAGCCGCCGCACTCAAGGAACAGATCTAGTATTAGGAGGCAGTAATGGAATCTTTGCAGGACTACTTAGAAATGCTGGAGGATCTTATCGAAGGAAGCAAGACCATGCCGTTTTCAAACAAGGTGTCGCTGGACAAGGAGCAGATCTTCGACATTATCAACGATATGCGCCTGAACCTGCCCAACGAGATCCGCCAGGCGCAGAAAATCATAGACGACCACGACCGCATCCTGGGCGACGCACGGCACAAGGCCGCGCAGATCGTAAACGAAGCGGAACACCGCGCCCAGGAGATGGCCGACGAACACGAGATTTACAAGCTTGCCGTCGAACAGTCGAAGGAGCTTATGGACGATACAAAGAGGACCACGCGCGAAATGCGTAATTCAACCGTGGACTATGCCGACGACCTCCTGCTGAAAACAGAAAACGCCATACGCGAGTCCATGAACAGCATGACACTCCAGTACCGCGCCATCGAGGACAGCTTCAGCGAAACTATCGAAGTGCTGTACGCCAACCGCCAAGAACTCCGCGAAAGCGTAAACCATCAGTAACGCCGTTTGACCAGCATACGGCAGATCAGGGCAAGCAACACCAAGCATGTCACCGACACAGCAAACAGCACCGACGAATAGCCCAGCACCCTTATCACCGCGGCATCGTGCCTAAACAGCACGGACGCGGCTTCCCGCGGCGCGGGGCCGAGAATGTCGAAGGCGGCAAAGGCAATTACCGCCGACACCACGCCGTGCAGGAGCTTGCCCAGCATATACTTGACCGAGCTTACGCCGCACTTCGCCAGGAAGCTTACGGACTGCGCGTGGATCGAGAACCCGCCGAAGGATATCACAAAGGTAAGCGCGGCAAGAGAGTACGCGGACACACCGCCCTCCGACAGCCGCCACGCGCCGTTGGTCATCTCCACAACACCCACGGCAGTACCCGAGAACAGCAGCGCACTGTCAACACCGGCAAGCGGGCGCACAAGCAGGCTCAAGGCCTCGAACAGCCCCAGAATATCGAGAATCCGCACGATCACGGCAAACAATACTATGTAGCCGCCCACAACGGCGACGGTCTCCAGCGCGTTTTTGACGCTTGTACCAAGAACTTCGCCGAAAGGCCGCGGCCTTCGGGCTTCGCGCACAATCTGCGCGAGCGTGCCGCCGTCCTTACGCGCCGCGCCGCCCGCAAAACGCGCCAGAACAAGCCCCACCACCAACGCGCTGGCATAGTGCGCAAACATAATGAAGTAGCCGACCCCCGCGTCGGCAAACAGCCCCGCGCCAACCGCGCCAAGCATAAACAGCGGCCCGGCGTTGTTGCAAAGTGCCGCCAGCCGCCAGCCCTGACCCGGGCTGATCTGCCCGTTGCCCACAAGAGCCGCGGCCGTCTTGGCTCCCACGGGATATCCGGACATCATGCCGGTGACAAGGGCAAAACCGCCCGCCCCCGGCAGACGGAACAGGGACAACATAAGGGGATCCAGCAGCTTGCCCAGGTAGGCCACGAACCCCGTTGCCGCAAGAATGTTGGTGCCTACGATAAACGGAAGCAGGGCCGGCAGGACATTGTTGAACCACATCATCAGCCCCGCCCTAGCCGCCTCGACAATATCTCCCGGAAACAACAATAACAACACATTGAAAAACGCCACGGCAACCGGTATAATATAGTTTTTAGAATCACGCACGAACCTACGCATCAGATACCCCTAATGACTTACGCAATAACACTCACTACCCATACATATGCGATGCAGGAAGCTTTGATTACGAAGTTGGTGTGACATGGAGAGACGAAGGCCACAACCGAGACCCGCGGGATCCGCCCCAAGACGCGGCAACGAACCCGCCAAACCCCGCAAGCGCAAGCCCGGCCGCGCGTCAAGCGGCATTTCGCTGGTGCTTACGGCTGCGCTTGTATTTGTGTTTGTGTCGACCTACATGGTAAGCGGGCTTAGCGCGCGGCTCCAAACCCCCGAAGTGGCCACGGTCACGCCGGCCTTTGGCAATGTCGCGCCGCCCACGGTGTTCACGGGCGTGATTGTGCGCGACGAAACCGTGTACACCGCCGGCCGCACAGGCATTGTGGAGTTCCAGGCCGCCCACCTCGAGCGCGTCCGCCCGGGCCAGAGCGTAGCCACAATTTCGGAGGAAGCCTATGTGGCCGACATCGTGGCGAGCATCGAGGACCTGGACCGTTTGATACTGGAGATGCAAGCGCGGCGCGGCGAGATTTCAGCATTCAGCGCGGACGTAACACGGATGAACGACCAGCTGCAAAACTCCGTCGACACCCACCTTCCGCGCCTGACAGGCTCCAACTTCGGCGAACTGCACGACTTCGCAGACAACGCACGCCGCCTGCTGACACTCCGCAACCAGATGCTGCTGACAGAGGGGCGCGGAAGCGTGCGCGACATGGCCGGCGAGCGCGAACGCGCGGTGGAACGCCTCGGCAGCAATGTAGAGACCGTCACCGTACAGCGCGGCGGCATACTTTCCTATGTTGTGGACGGGCTGGAGGACATTCTCACCATCGAGAACAAACGCAACCTCACGCCGGAGCAGACGCGCCAGTCCGTGGACTTCACCACTCTGCACAGGCCGCGCGAAGCCGCCCGGGGCGACGACATCTTCAAGATCGTAAACTCCAACACGTGGTACATTGCGGCATACCTGCCCTTTGAGGCTGTGTCCCAGTGGCAGGTCAACAATCTGCGGCGCGTATACCTCCAGTCCGGCGATACATTCCACCGGATGGAAACCTATGTGGAGTACCTAAACCACGGGCAGTCCTCCAGCTTCGTAATCCTGCGGGTTTCCCGCTTCCTCCACCAATACATGGACAGGCGCGGCATAAACTTCCGGCTTTCGAATGTGGTTCGCGACAGCCTGCTGATCCCCGCGCACGTAGTCACCTCCAAGGACGCGGTGCGTTTGCCCGCCGAATATGTACGCAGAGCCGACGCGCTCAACCCATACGTACTGCGCCGCACGGGCGAAAACGACCAAACCTCACCGCTGGACGTTTACCGCCGCACCAACGAGTCCGTATACGCCCTCACAAGCGCGAACAACCTCACCATCGGCGACACCATCATCCACCCGGACGACCCCGCACGGTCGCACATCATCGGCGAAATCATCCGGATCCACGGCGTGTTCGTGCTGAACTTCGGCTTTGCCGACTTCATAGAGATAACACCGGACGACGACGCGCCCGCCGTGGAAGGCCATATCGTGCTGGAAGCATCCGCCAACCGCCGCCTTACCCCGTCCAGCCGCATCATCCTTGACACCACAGGCTTGCGGGACGGGCAGCGTCTGCTGGCATACTAATCCAAAGGAGGCCGTCACGATGGACATTGCACACAATCTCGAGGATACGCGGCGGCGTATAGCACGCGCGGCGGCTATTTCCGGCAGAACGGCACAGGACATCACCCTTGTGGCCGTGAGCAAGACGGTGGACAGCAGCCGCATACGCGAAGCACTTAACTGCGGCGTGACACACTTCGGCGAAAACAAGGTGCAGGATCTTCTCGCAAAGGCGCGGGAGTTTGACGGCGCGGACAATCCGCCCATATGGCACATGATCGGCCGCTTGCAAACAAACAAGGCCAAGGCCGCCGCCGAAACCGCCGCTCTGATACACTCGGTGGACAGCCTGCGGCTTGCCGAGGAAATAAACCGCCGCGCTCCGTCACCGGTAGACATACTGCTGCAAGTTAATGCGGCAAACGAAGATACGAAGGCCGGCATAGACGCGGAATCCGCAAAAGCTTTCGTGCAACATTTACAGTTATTGCCAAATTTGAACCTGCGCGGATTGATGACCATAGCGCCGGCCGTCGAAAATCCGGAGGGAAATAGAGATGTTTTCGGAATAATGCATAATTTATTTGTTGACATTCTGGGCAGTTTCGATAATAATAGGTTTACATTACTTTCCATGGGAATGACTTCCGATTTCGAGGTTGCTATTGAAGAGGGATCCAACATGGTCAGAATCGGCACCGGCATCTTTGGAGAAAGATAGCGCGGCACACCTTAGCTTAACAACTCTATAACTTACGGAGGAGGAAATTGCGTGGAACTTTTTAGGAAGATGCGCGACAACTTGATGGGCGTTGAATATGAGAGCGAAGAAGACGATAACGACTATGAATCCGCAGAGGATTACGAAGACGAACGAGGTTCAAGCTTTGCGGAGACACCGGGATTTTTCGCGCGTTTCACCCGCGGCGACCGGGACGACGACCGCCCCGCGAAGCCCAAGAAGAGCAAGAAGAAGGAGCGCGCCGCCGCAAAGGAGCCTGTGAAGAGCAAGCGGTTCTCCCGCGATTATGACACCGATTACGACTATGACACCCCTCCGCGCAGGAGCGCAAGTACGCGCAGATCCACTGCGGCGGACAACCTTGTGGACTTCAAGACAGACTACGACGGCAGCGGCAACTCGCCTAAGATCGTGATATTCAAGCCGGAGACCCTGGAGGATTCGCGCCCCGTGTGCGACAATCTCAAGAGAGAGGTCATCTGCGTGATAAACCTTGAGAGGGTTGACAAGGCAGTGGCCCAACGCATAGCCGACTTTCTAAGCGGCGCGTGCGACGCGCTGAACGGCAGCATAAGCCGCATATCCCACGACATCTTCCTTATCGCCCCGGCCAACATCCCCATAACCGCGCAGGTCAAGGAAGAGCTGAAGAGCAATGGTCTCATCCTTCCGTGGGTCCAGGCGCAGTTTAAGTAGGTGCGGTTTAGGAGGTTCTCATGGTACCCATTCTTATAAGCGCGGTTCACTACTTCGCCAGATTCCTCACCATTGTTATATTTGCGCGGGTTATAATGTCGTGGTTCCCCGGCACGCGCCACGGAGCCATCGGCCAGTTCCTCTTCGCCATGTCCGAGCCGATATTGGGGCCTGTGCGCAAGATCCTGCAGCAGACCCCCCTTGGCGGCCCCGGCATGATGCTGGATCTCGCGCCCATGGCCTCGTTCCTGCTGATACTGCTGGCGGAATCCCTCATCATCGGCGGCCTTCGGAGCTTGATGTAGGTTGGGGCAGCTTAGTTGAACAGGCGGTAGTAACTCCAGTGTTTGTAGAGCCTTACGCCGGTGTACATAGCTTCGCCGTAGTCGAACCTTCTGCCCTCTGTGTCGAAGTAGGCGAACTCAAGCTGCACCGGTATTGTTGTGCGCAAGCTGCTGATGTGGTACATAAACGGATCCGCGTGCTGCAGGCCAAGGAATTCCAGTATAAACGCGCCCAGGTGGAAGGAGCTCATGACCACGCCCGACTCTTCGTGTGTGGTGCGGCCTTCCAGCAGTTCGGCGGCGGCGGCGTTCTGCCAGATTAAAAAGGGCGTGGTGAAGTCCCCTATCACGGGCCACAGCTCCGGCCAGTAGCCGTGGTTTACGGCGGCCGGCGGGTGCTGGTGCGCGTCCAGAATGCCCCGCGTCACCAGCGGAAGGTGGTCGCTGAAATAGACTATCACCACGGGTTCGTCACTGGCAGCCATGTGGTCTGTCAAACGCCCAAGCTCGCGGTCTACGTCCATCAGGCCGTAGAAATAATTTTGCAGAAGGTTTATGTCCGTGGGCGAAAGTTCGGGATAGGATTCGAACTCGACGGTGTAGGCGTTGTTATACTTCTCGTCGTAAGGCCCGTGGTTCTGGATCGTGATTACAAACTCGAAGAGCGGCACCCCGGGGCGTTGCTCCACATGCTCGTCAAAACGCCGCAGAACGTGGTCGAAGGTATATTCCTCGGAGATGTAACCTCCGCGCAGGGGCGCGCCGTAAAAATCGTCCCCCGCGAAATAATTGTCGAAGCCCAGGAACTCGAACACATTTTCGCGATTATAAAACCACGAGAACCCGGGGTGCAGAGCCTGTGAATGGTATCCAAGGCCATTGAGTATGCTCACAAGCCCCGGGAATTCCCGCGTTATCAGCATGTAGGAATATGCCATGCCGCGGTAGTGCCGCGTGTTGATGCCTGTGAGGATGTCGAACTCTGTGTCGGCCGTTCCGCCGCCATAGTTCGGCACCACGATATAGCCGTACAGCGACTCTTCCCGCAGACGGCGGTAGTTATAGGCCGGATCGAAACCTTCGGGGAAGGTTATGCCCGGGCTTAGGTGGAACTCGGAGAAGGCCTCTGCCAGCACAAGGATCACGTGGGGGTGCCGCGACATATCAGGCTCGACATACACCATGGGCGCAGCCTGCCGTTCCTCCAGATTAAACTCGAACATGGCTATCTGCTGCGACACCACCGCCGCGTCGAAGTCGTGGGGCTGGGTTATCTCCGACGTAAGATGGGTGTGTAAAAAGGCGTAGAGGAAGCCGCGGGAGTTAAACTGGTTCTCCATGCGGTACGGATTGCCGCTTACATACATCCCGGAGAATATCTCTGTGTCGGAAAGCACCGTGCGCGTCGAGACCACGGCGGCCAGCAGGCTTAGTGTCAGCCCGGCCGCCCTGACGGCGCGGGGCATCCTGCGCGTGCGCACAAGCAGGGTCACAACGCAGACCGCGACCACCATCAGCACAAAGCCGCCAATAGTGCCGACTATCAGCCGTGTGCTAAAGCTCCGGCTTATGACGGCAAGCTCCGCGCCCAGCACAAAGTCCCACGTGGTCAGCGGGTCTTGGCGGAAGATTATCTTGAAGCGGTTGGCCACCGACAGCGCGACAACCACCAGCCCCACCAGCCCGGACGACAGGGCGGCGTTGCCCGTGGCAAAGTACAGCACCGTCACGGCCAGCGCAATCGGCAGGAAGTTGAGCGCGATAACCGCGAAGCCGTTCTCCTCCAGCACCCTCTCGAACAACCACGGCTCGAAGGGCTGTATGGCGAACATCAGATATGTCAGCACAGCCGCCGCCGCAAGAACCAGCGCAAAACCCGCGGCGGGATGAAGTTCCGGCCGTTTGGACAATATATTCTTAACAATCAGCATCATATGACTTGCTCCTTCAACTTAATTCACTATATAATATAGCTTATCCACTCCGATGTCAAACAAAATTGAGGCTATTATCGCATGAGCAAGACAAATATTTTGGGCGTGAACTTCGACAATGTTACGCCGGACACGGCGGCGCGGCGCGTATGCGGCTTCTTGGACGGCGGCGGGTCGCCGCGTTTGGTGGTCACGCCCAACCCGGAAATGGTCATGGCCGCGCAAACCGACAAAGATTTCAGGCGCATTCTTAACACGGCGGATCTCTGCGTGCCGGACGGCATAGGCGTGGTGGCCGCGTCCAAGATCCTGGGCGGCGGGCTTGTCTGCCGCGTGGCGGGTATCGAGCTT
>WRAA01000086.1 GCA_009780445.1 Defluviitaleaceae bacterium | reverse complement strand
GAAAGTTTCCGTTGTGCCGAAGCCTTGCGCGGGCTTTGTCAAGAACGTCCTGCGCGGCCGACTCTTCTCTGTAGTAATGTATGAGTATCTCGAACACGTCGGCCAAGCGGTGCTTGTACTGCTCCAGCTCCTTCGAAAAGGCGAACAGCTCCACCACGGAGCATACCGCGGCGTGTTCCGCCAGGCGTTGGGTGTGGCTTCGCAGAGCGCGGTATTCCTCGTCGGAAGCCAGCTGCACCGCGCGGCCTATCAGCCCTTGCGAAAGCTGCGCAAGCTGTGCCGCGTCCTCCGCGCCGATGCCTAAGCGTAGCCGAAGGTACTCCGCCGCCTTGTCCTCTCCCACGCTGCGCATGGCAAACATCACACAGCGCGACCTCACGGTAGGCAACAGGTTGTCTACCCTATCCGCCACAAGAATTATCACGCCGTAGCCGCACGGCTCTTCCAGCGTTTTGAGCATGGCGTTCTGCGCCTGCGGTGTCAGCGCACAAGCGTCCTCCACCACAAATATCTTGTACGCATAGCGGTACGGCTTGTAGGACATTTCGGCGACGATCCTCTCGCGCACCACGTCCACGCCGATGCTGTTCTTCTCCGCGCGTATGCGGATAACGTCGGGGTGCGTGCCGGCCTCCAGCGCGATGCACGACGCGCACACACCGCAAGTTTGCGCCCCGCGCCCGGCCTCACACTGCAAGGCCTTCGCAAAGGCATAGGACAACATCTTGCGCCCGCTGCCGGGCTTGCCCGCCACACATAACGCGTGCGGCACACGCCCGCAGTCCGCCGCACCGCGCAGCGCCGCCACAACCTGCTCGTTTCCCACTATATCCTTTAAATCATACGTATTAAGGGTCTGTAAGCAAGTAAACTTCCCATCTTCCTTGTCTTTTTGCACGGCTGCTGCGTCAGCTCCTTCCAGCGTGCCTTTGGGCTGGTCGTTCGGCTATTGCCGAACTGCTCGCCTATGCAGCCTAGGCACGCGTCGTCGTCACTTCCTTGCATCCGCGCAAAAATCCTGCGGAAGCTTGGGAAGTTTACTTGCTTACAGACCCTAAATCGCTATATCCAGCAGCAAGCCGCGTATGTCGCCCATCCTGTCCAGTATCTTGATGTGATCCTTCTCCGTCTTGAGAAGCTCCTGCGCCAGCTCGTCCAGATTCTTGTCCACAAGCTTTACGATGCCGTACACGCGGTGCCGCCCGCGCTTATCCAGGAAGTTGTCGCGCGAAAACTTGTGCGAGTTCGTCACGACTTCGTTTATAAACTCGGCTATCATGGCGCGGTACTGCCGAAGATCGCCGATGTCCATGTGGTCGGCGATCTTCTTGCCCTGCACGGTGATGTTGTCGATCATTCCGTGCAGACGGTGCCGAAGCTGTTCTTCGTCCAGCTTGTTCAGCGTGAGCGAAAAGTTAAAGCCGGACTGCACCTTGTCCTTGACCTTTAACGCTTCCTGGAACTTCGCCGTCAGCAGTTCCGTTATCTTTAGCTCCATGGTTGCCGCCCTTCTAAAACTTCTTAAACTCGAATACGTCCAGCACAAACACCGTCGCGCCGCCCACGGTGATCTCCACGGGCTGGGGAATATATGTCTCCTTGCCGTAGAGCGCGGGGGTGTTCGTTGGGGCAAGCTGCTTGCGCGCCTTGCACTTCTGCTCGATAATGTCCATCAGCTCGGGTATCTTGTCCTCTGTCACTCCGCATATCAATGTTGTGTTGCCGGCACGCAAAAAGCCGCCGGTAGAGGCCAGCTTCGTGACCATGTACCCCTTGTCGCCCAAGATATCCATTATCTCGTAAGCGTCCTCGTCGTGTATTATTGCCATCACAAGCTTCATCGCCCACCTCCATAATCTAATATCCATAGTATACCACACTAACCCATAGTATACCACATTATGGCAGTTTTACAACAGAATCTACAGTTCTGCTCCGACAACCGCATAAAGATTTTTCAGAAAGTTTGGCCACAGCTGTTGAATCCGCGATGCCGCGGAGGGGCATGTGGAACGGAACGTTCCTCCTGGGGAACGAAGCGGTCCCCAGGAGCAGTAGATTTTCGGCGGCGTATACGTCGAAAATCTGTTTAGCATTCGCAACGCGGATGCTAAACGTTCACACAGTCTCAAAAAAATCCCGCACTTGGATTTTTTTGAAAGCTCCAGCGCACACCCTGCGGGGTGTCCTCCAGCAGCACGCCCATCTCGGCCAGCTTGCCGCGCAGTTCGTCCGCCGTGCCGAAGTCCTTGGCCTTGCGGGCTTCCTGCCGCTTCGCCACCAGTTCCTCCACGGTGTTCACCAGACCATCGTCCTGTTCCTGCTCCGTAAGCTTAAGCCCCAGCACGCCGGCAAGCTCCGAAAGCTCGCCCAGCAACCAGCCCGTAAACTCCGCGGAAGATTCGCCGTTTGCGTGAACATTGGCAAAGCGCACCAGCTCGAATATGGCCGTCACCGCGTCCGCCGTGTTGAAGTCGTTGTCCAGAGCCTGTTCAAACTCCGCGCGAAACCGCGCGCCCTGCGCCATCAACTCCCGCTCTTCGTCCGACACGCTGCCGCCTGCCATACCGCGCAGAAACACCAGGTTTGCCGCGCAAGTCTTGATCCTGCGCAGGCTGTTTGCCGCGGCTTGCATCAGCTCTTCGCTGAAGTTCACCGGCATGGAGTAGTGTGCGCTGATGATGAAGAAGCGTATTACGTCGTAGGGATATTTCCGCGAAATGTCGCGTATTGTGAAGAAGTTGCCCTTGGACTTGGCCATCTTCTGATTGTCTACGTTGATAAAGCTGTTGTGCAGCCAGTAGTTGGCCATGGTCTTGCCGCTTAGAGATTCCGACTGCGCGATCTCGTTCTCGTGATGCGGGAACACAAGATCCTCCCCGCCGGCGTGGATGTCGAATGTTTCGCCGAGATACTTGCGCGTCATGGCCGAACATTCGATGTGCCAGCCCGGCCGGCCCGCGCCCCAGGGGGATTCCCAGCTCGGCTCGTCCGGCTTCGCCGGCTTCCACAGCACAAAGTCGGTGGAGTTCGCCTTGCCGCTGTCCACCTCCACCCTTGCGCCGGCTATCAGCTCTTCCAGCGGCTTCGCGCTAAGCTCTCCGTACTTGCCAAACTTGCTTGTGTCGAAGTAGACGCTGCCCTCGACTTCATAGGCAAGCCCAGCCGCCGTAAGCTCCGTGATCATGCCGATTATCTCGCCCATCTCCTCCGTAACCTTGGGCTTGAAGGTGTGCGGCTTTACGTTAAGCCCGGCCTCGTCCCTCATACTCTCGGCGATAAACCGCTCCGAAATCACCGATGCCGAAACACCCTCGGCGTTTGCCGCCTTGATGATTTTGTCGTCCACATCTGTATAGTTCTGAGCGTACACAACGTCCATACCCTTGTATTCGAAGTATCTGCGCAGGCTGTCGAACACCACCATGGGCCGCGCGTTGCCAATGTGTATCAGTCCGTACACCGTAGGCCCGCAGGAATACATCTTCACCTTGCCCGGCTCTATCGGCACAAACTCTTCCTTGGTCTTTGTCAAGCTGTTGAACAATCTCATATAATGTCTCCTCAAGTTGCTGTGTCAAGCAAGCACACCGCCTGCGCCGCAATGCCAAGCTCCGCGCCGGTGAAGCCCAGGCCTTCCTCGGTGGTGGCCTTCACGTTTATCTGCGTAGCGCAGACCCCCAGGGCTTCCCCGATGTTCCCGCATATCTCGTCAATGTACGGAGCCATACGCGGGTTTTGCGCGATCACGGTGGCGTCTATGTTTACGATCTGGTACCCTCTGGCGCGTACCTTCTCCCCGACCTTGCGCATAAGATCCATGCTGCACGCGTCCTTGTACGCTGTGTCGTCGTCCGGGAAGTGCCGGCCGATATCACCCAGGGTCGCCGCGCCCAGCAGAGCGTCCATCACGGCGTGGGCAAGCACATCCGCGTCGGAGTGTCCGGCAAGCCCTGCCCTGTGCGGAATGTCTACACCGCCGATTATCAGCCTCCGCCCCTCCTCCAGCCTATGCACGTCATAACCTGTTCCAATCCTCATAGCTCTATGTCCTTTGCCGTCGGATGCTCGTTGTGCATATCCACTATCACGGATTTCATCTCCTGCGCCATGTTGAGCAGGGGCGCGACAGAGCGTCCGAAGTTATAGTTGTCTATCAGCTTCGCCACAAACTCGGCCATGTCCACTTCTTGATACCACGGCTGGGACTTCACGCCGGGCGAAACATATGTCAAATTCGTGGAGAATATACGGTTGAACATGCCTTTTTCAAACTGCTCGTTAAACCTCTCTACGCCGTTTGTAAACTGCGAGAACGTAACGGCCACGAATATCTTGCGTGCGTCGCGCTGTCTAAGCTGTTTCATAACCTCGATGATAGAATCGCCCGAAGCCGCGATATCGTCAACGATCAGGGCGTCCATACCTTCGAGAGACGGCCCCATGTACTCATGCTCCACAATCGGGTTGCTGCCGTTTATCACGCGCGTATAGTCGCGGCGTTTGTAGAACAACCCCACCCCGGTGTCGAGTATGCTTGCGTAGTAAATCGCGCGGTCCATCGCGCCCGTGTCCGGCGAGATCACCACCAGCCGCCCGCTCCGTATGCTCTCACCTTCGTGCCGCACGATGGACTTTACGATGTCATACGTGGGGTACAGATTCTCGAAAGAAGCCAGCGGAATGGCGTTTTGCACTGCGGAATTGTGCATGTCGAAGGTTAGGATGTCGTTTACGCCCATGCTTTGCAGCTCTTGCAGAGCCATTGCGCAGTCCAGCGATTCGCGAGACTTTCGTTTGTCCTGCCGCGAGGCGTACATAAGCGGCATAAGCACCGTCGTCCTGCGGGACTTCCCGCCTATGGCCGATATGGCGCGCTTAACATCGGCGAAGTGTTCGTCCGGCCCCATGTGGTTCGTAAAGCCGTGGTAGCTGTATGTACAGCTGTAGTTGCCCTTGTCGCACAGAATAAATACGTCCTTGCCGCGCACCGATTTCGGCAGGCGCACCTTGCCCTCTCCGCTGGAAAAACGCACACACTGCACGGGCGCCAGCAATGTCTCCGGCACAAACCCGCCGTGATCGAAGTCAATGTTCTCACGGTAACGGCGCAGGATGATTTCGTCCACCTTTTCGCCGAATTCCCTAAAGCTGTCCAACGCGAGTATCACAGGTTCCCCATAGGCCGGTCTGTTCTTGTGTTCTGTACGCATTATAGTCTCCTGTTAGTAAGTTATGACGCTCTCCACGTTGCCGCCCAGACCCTTGCGCCCGCCAAGGCCCGAAAGCTCGATCAAGAACAGCGACGCGGCGACCTCCGCCCGAGCCTCGCGCACTAAGTCGAGGATTGCGCGGGCTGTGCCGCCTGTGGCCAGAAGATCGTCCACAACCAGCACCTTCGCGCCCGGCTCGAAAGCGTCTGTGTGTATCTCGATCGTCGCGGAGCCGTATTCGAGTTCATAACTCTTGCTGATGGTGCTGTGCGGCAGCTTGCCGAACTTGCGTATCGGCACAAACCCCTTGCCCAGCTTCACCGCAAGCGGCACGCCGAAGATGAAGCCGCGTGATTCGGGTCCGGCGATAACGTCAAATTCATACTTCGCCGCAAGCTGTGCGATCTGGTCTATCGCCGCGCTCAAAAGCTTGCCGTCCTTCAGCACCGGCGTAATATCGCGGAACAAAATGCCCTTTTCGGGAAAGTCGGGGATATCTCTTATCGCGCTTCGTAAGTCCATTCCTGCACCATCCTTTTTTGGTAGTTGACGTATCAACTGCTCAGCTTCATGTCCTTTATACGCATCTGCACTGATACGTTGCCGTTGTACTCGTCTATCTCCAGCTCGTAGAGCAGGTCGAACAGAAGGTCGGTCCGGCGTGTTTCCCCGGACATTATCGCGTCGGTCTGCTCCGGCGTGAGGCGTTCCGACAAAATTTGGCGCATGACCGGCACCATGTTGAAGCTTATGCCCTTCACCCTGCGGTAGCTGCCGCCGGGCGAAACGTTAACGATCACCGTGTTCTTGCCCTCGATAACCCGAAGCTCCCGCAGACTTTGGCGCAGGCTGCAAAACAGCGGGGCGCGGTTGGCCTTGCCGAAGGGTTCAAGCTTTGCCAGCTCTTGTGCAAGCTCGTATGTAATGTCGTGTACCTCCAGCCGGTCGTCGTAGGTCAGCTTCGGCACAAGTTCGTCCGCCCCCAGGGCGAAGTCCGCGTTCAGTCGGCTGCGCAGTTCGCCCAGCTTGCCCGGCTCTATGGAAAGCCCGGCCGCCATTGCGTGTCCGCCGAAGCGCAGGAACAGCTCCCGGCACTTGTACAGCTCTTCGAATATGTTGTAGCCTTCGATGGAACGCGCCGAGCCTTTCAGGCAGCCCTCCGAGTCCGTTATCACGATCGTCGGCTTGTAGTATCTGTCCTTGATGCGGCCGGCCACAATGCCCGCCACGCTCTCGTGTATGCTTGGGTCGTACACTACCAGCACGTTGTCGCCGGTCAGCCCGTCCTGCTCCAGCTTGGCGGCGGCGGACTCAAATGCGGTGAGGGTCAACGCCCTGCGCGATTCATTCAGGCTCACGAGCCAGCCCGCAAGCTCCCGCGCTTCCTCCGCGTTCTCCGTTGTGAAGAGATCCACGGCGTAACGCGCGTGTTCCAGCCGGCCCGACGCGTTGATGCACGGGCCGATGATGAAACCCACCGCCGTAGCGTCGATCAAACGGTGCGTGTAACCCTTTGCGTCTATAAGCGCGCCCAGCCCGATGTTGCGCGTCTTTACGCGGTTTAAGGCGGCAAGGCCAGCGCGGGCTATCACCCTGTTTTCTCCGTGCAGATCCACTATGTCGCAGATCGTGGCGATCATGGCCAGGCTCAGCATTTCCTCGGCGAAGCCGCTTGCGTCCTCGAAGCTTTCGCCCAGGCGTTCGTGCAGAGCCTTGGAAAACTTGTATGCCAGCCCGCCGGCGCAGAGTGCCTTAAACGGATAGGCACAGCCGGCCTGCTTGGGATCCACTATCGCGTCGGCGGGCGGCGCGATGTCGCGCCGTACTCCATCCGCGTCCTCAGCAAAGGCCGGCTCGTGGTGGTCGATGACCACAACCTTCAAACCAAGCTCCTTGGCCGCCGCAATCTCGGCGTTCGCCGCGATCCCGTTGTCCGACGTGATGATCAGATCCACGCCGCTTTCCGCGATGCCCCGCACAGCCGTCATATTCAGTCCGTAACCCTCTTCCACGCGCTCCGGGATGTAGTACACCACGTCCGCGCCCAGCCGCCGCAGGGTCTTGTAGAGTATCACGGTGGACATAACGCCGTCCGCGTCATAGTCTCCGTATACCACGATCTTCTCGCGCCCGCCGATACTTGCCGCCACGATGTCAAGAGCCTCTTCCATGCCCTTCATCTCCCGCGGGTCGTGCATGTCTGAAAGCGCGGGGTTCAGGAAGCGCAGGGCTGTGTTCCGCGTGCGTATGCCCCTGTTCACCAGCACCTGTGCCATTGTTCTCGATATACTCAACGTTTGTGCCATAAGCTCGATGTTGGCGGTCTCCTGCTGCAACATCCATTTCATCATGCAATCACCCGGTGTATGGGCCTGCGCCCTCATTAGTCATTGCTCCCATTATATCGCACAACCACGCCGAACGTCAAGAAAATGTTAAACCCGGAGCTTCGCCGCCCCGGGCAGGTTCTTAGTTCTTGGCCTTGCCCTGTATCTCCGGCACCGGCGGTTCGTCGTTCTTTGGGAAGTGGGTCTTGGTGTTGCTCTCGGTTCCGTGGGGCTGTTTAGGATCCGGTCTGCGCATACCTTTCTTGGCCATGTGTTTATCACCTCCGGGATAGTTTGCGCATTGGCGCGGCGTTCTATTCTTCGCGCAGGTATAGCTAATCCGGTTGAAAACCGTCCCGTCAGGCGCAGGATTTTTCGCGTAGGGCTAGGAAACGACAACGACGCGTGCCCATTAGGCACGCTAGACGGAGTGGACGACGCCATACGCGAAAAAGGCAAGCCTGATGGGATGGTTTTC
>WRAA01000085.1 GCA_009780445.1 Defluviitaleaceae bacterium | reverse complement strand
TTTTTCGTCGGGCTAGGAAGCGCCGACGCCGCGAACCCTTGTGGTTCGCAAAGAGAAGCTGACGACGCACGGCGGAAAATTTGCCGAAAATACGCCAGAATGGGGTTTTCAAACACGCCCTAGAGTATCGGCGAGATAAGGCGCGATACGGCCTCGCGCAGGCGTGTGGTGCGCGGGCGGGCGGCGTACCACTGCTTTGTGAACTCGGTGCAGTCCGGCACGTCCGCGTGGAACTGTGCGGCGATGCTTTGGGCGACCTTACGGTCATAGATTATCGCGTTAACCTCGAAGTTCAGGCGGAAGCTGCGCACATCCAGATTAGCCGTGCCGATGGAAGCCACGGCTTCGTCCACCACCACGGCCTTGCTGTGCAGGAAGCCGCGCTCGTAGCGGTATGCCCGCACACCCGCGTCCAGCAGATCCCCAAGATAGCTTAGAGCCGCCCAGTATACGAAGGGGTGATCCGGGTTGCCCGGGATCATAATGCGCACGTCTATGCCGGACAGCGCGGCAAGGCGCAGAGCCTCAAACACACTGTCATCCGGCACGAAGTAGGGCGATTGTATGAGGATCTGGTTCCGCGCGCCGTTGATCATCTTGAGGTAGGCGTAGTGGATGGACGGCCATTCCGTGTCCGGGCCGGAGCAGAGAATTTGCAGGGCGGAGCCGCCCGGCTGGACGTTGTTGGCGGGGAACAGATCCGCGCAGACCGGTATGGGCGCGTGCTTTCCCGCGAAGTTCCAGTCCATGACAAACCGCGCGGTCAGGTGGTGTACGGCGTCCCCGCGCAGGCGAAGGTGCGCGTCGCGCCAGAAGCCGAAACGCCGCGCCTTGCCCAGATATTCCTCGCCGATGTTCAACCCGCCAACATAGCCGACCCTGCCGTCGATCACAGTGATCTTGCGGTGGTTGCGGTAGTTCAGCCCGCCCAGCCCGGGCGGCATAAACGTAGCCACAAACCCGCCGGAACGTTCCAAGGGCGCAAACACAGACGCCGGCGTGAAGAAGCAGCCCATTCCGTCCAGCAGCACACAAACCCGCACCCCTTCGCGGGCGCGGTCGGCCAGAGCCTCCACCACGCGGCGCGTGAGGGCGTCGTTGCGCACGATGTAGTATTGCACGAACACGCTGTGCCGCGCCGCCGCCACGTCCGCCAGCATCGAATCGAACTTGGAGCCTCCGTCGGAAAACAGCCGGATCTCGTTGCCTTCCGAGTAGGCCGCGCGTCCGGACACCATGTTCATGTACACCATGTCGCCGGAATTCAGTACGCCGTGCGCTTCCGCCGCGCCAAGCCTCTTCAAAACGTCCATCTGCTCGTTCAGCAGATCATGCCCCGCCGTGTCGCGGCTGTAATAGGCGGACATCACCTCCGCGTCGCGCAACCTCTTCGCCGCAAAAATAGCGTGCCGCCGCCCGTCGAAACCCAGCAGCATGTACAGCACAATACCAAGGTACGGCAGCATCAGCATAACAAACAGCCACGCCCAGGTCACGCCGGGGTTGCGCCGCCCCGCAAACACCACCAAGGCCGCGAACACAATGTTCACTATGGATATCGGGCTGAGTATGAACCCAAGTGTCGCCATACATATCACCACAACATAAACTACCCCATCCGATGATGGGGTATTCTGCAATGCCGCCCGGCCGAGCGGCCAACATGCACCCCACCGGAATTGAACCGGCGACCTACAGCTTCGGAGGCTGTCGCTCTATCCAACTGAGCTAAGGGTGCGTACAATGAATTATACGCGAAACCGGCGGCAATGTCAAGAACGTAGTAAACAGGTCTGCAAATCTCAATGGTATATATTTCTGCCGCCGTGTGCATACTAGGGGCATAGGCCGGAGCAGGAAACTCTGCTTCGGCAAACATACCATGGGGTGATACTATGTCCGATAAGTTGCGTCAGACCTTGATGGGTGAAGCCAAGATATTGATGATATCCTTTGGAGCGGGGTTTGTGTGTATGCTTGTGTTTGCGGTGGTTACGCAGCTGTATGCCGCGGATGCGCAGGAGGATGTCGCGTCGGAGATAGTGCGCTTCCACGTGCTTGCCCATTCGGACAGCGACAGCGAGCAGGAGCTGAAACTGCGCGTGCGCGACGCTGTTCTCGAGCGGTACAGCACCCTTATGCACGGCGCGCAGGATCGCGAGCAGTCCATCGAACTGCTGCGCGCGGAGCTTGGCAACATCGAGAACATTGCCGCCCAAGTGGTGGCGAAGGCCGGGCTTGACCACGACGTAGAGGCCGGGCTGCACACCGGGTTCTTCCCCACGCGGGCCTACGGCGAGATCCGGCTGCCGCCCGGCATGTACAAGTCTCTGACAATACGCATCGGAGACGCAATCGGCAAGAACTGGTGGTGCGTGGTGTTCCCCCCGCTGTGCTTCGTGGACGAGGCGCAGGCAGAGGTTTCGGACACCGGCCGCGAACGCTTCGCCGATCTGATGAGCGATTCAGCCTACGATCTGGTGTCGCAGAGCGAGAGTGACACAGGCGTGCGTGTTCGCTTCGCCGTGGTGGAGTGGTGGCAGAACAGATCGGCCGGCGACCCCGGCGAAATCTTAATCGTAAAGAACTAACATTGACCCAATCTTGATGACAGCATTTAGGAGTGACAGCATGGACAAGGCAATTATGGCCGTTTCGGCGGCAATATTGGTATCATTGGCAATGCCCGCGCAGGCGGGCGCGGTGCTGCAGATTGAAGAAGGCGGCGAGCCGCAGTACGTAAGGAAGCCGGCCACGATCATACACGTGGACGAGGTAAGCAACAAGATAAAGGTGCGCGGCGACGACAACAGCATCATACTGCTGAACATCAGCGGGGAAACATTTGTTGTGGACGGCGTAAGCGGGCTTAACGCAAGCCTTAGCGAGCGCGTGAACAACACGGTGCATGTATACCACAGCCCCACCATGTCGCACAACGACCCTCCGGAGACCGACGCCCTTGTGGTGATGCTCAACATCCCTCAGGAGTACACTCCGCCGCGCTTCCATATAGTGGGGGCGGCCGCGACAAACAACGGCGATATGAAGCTGCGCGTGGACAACGGCGGGTTGGTCGTACACCTTAGCGCAGACACCGGCGTAACCGCGCCCCTCACAACGTCCAAGGGGCAGGAGGCCGAGCTTTCGCAAGTGCGCGAGGACAGCAGGCTTCTCCTGTGGTACGAAGCAGTGGCCATGAGCTATCCCGCGCAGACCACCGCCACCCGCGCCGTACTGCTGACGCGCACGGGCGATCAGGACAGGTACAGCGATAACACGCGCAACAACAACGAAGCCGAAGGCTCCGCGGACAACGAATACGAAGCCTACCCCGCCGCTGAATCCGACGGCTACGACACTTACACCGAGCGTAACGGGTACAACGGCAATAACGAATATACCGCGCAACCCCACACCGCCGCGCAGTACGAGCTTCCGGAAGCCTATTCGGAGCCGATAAACGGCGACACCTGGGTGCCTCTGCGCCGCGTGGCCGAAGGACTGGGTTACACCGTAACCTGGGACGATCAGGAGCGCAGCGCGCGCGTACAGCTTCCAAACGGCGAAACAGCCACCGCCGTAATAGGCGATAACGGCCGGCTTATCGACAACAGAACCTTCGTGTGTACGGGCTTCTTCGAATCAGCTTCGGTCTACGTAACACACAATAACGGCATAATAACCTTCGCCTGCAAATCATAGCTATACGGAACGCCAGAAACATGTTCCATCTGCCGAGCCGATTCCGCGATGCTTCACCGCGGAACTCGGCGACAGCAGATGGAACATGTTTCTGAGCTTCCGTATAACGCAGATCGGCGCGGAATCCCAGGGTTCCGCGCCTTTGTTTGTTTTGCGGTTATTTTTAGGAGAAAAAATTGTACAAGTTTCAGCGTTGACTTATCATGAAGTTTGTTATATACTTGTAACGTGCTACATGTTTTCAGTTCTACAAATATAATATATGGAGGGTGCTTATGTCAAAGATGTCCTTGACAACCAAGATGCTTGTTGCGCTGGTTCTTGGTATTGCTACGGGCTTCATACTCCAACAGGTTCCGCCGGGAATGGTGCGCGACACCATCATCGTCGGCGGGGTACTATTCTTCGTGGGAGAATTGTTCCTGAACCTGATCTGGATGGTTGTTGTTCCGCTGATCTTCGTATCGCTGGTTGTCGGCGTTACGAGCATTACAGATCCTAAGAAGGTGGGAAGGGTCGGCGGCAAGCTTGCCGGAATCTATCTGCTTTCAACATTCCCGGCCATCGGCGCGGCCATGTTCTTCGGAACAGTGCTTGACCCTGCCAGAGGCGTTACGGAAGAGAGCATCGGCGCGTTTATGGCGGAACCCACTATCGGAACACCGCCGGGCGTACTGCAAATTCTGATAGGCATTGTTCCGCGTAACCCGTTTGCCGCGCTTTCGGGCGGGCAGACACTGCAAGTTATCTTTATCGCCATCGCCATCGGCCTTGCAATCATTGCCGTGGGCGAAGCGGCAAAACCTGTGCGGGAACTCTTCATCGCGCTTAACGAAGTTATCATGAAGATTGTGGCCGCTGTTATGAAGGTTGCTCCGTTTGGTGTGTTCGCGCTTCTTGCGCGCACGTTCTCCCTGCTGGGCATCGAGGCGATACTCGCCCTTATCGGCTTTGTGCTGGTTGTGTGGCTGGCCTTGGCGTTCCACACAATATTCGTGTACGGTGCCGCGCTCAAGGTCTTTGTGGGCAAGGATCCGCACACAGGCCAGTCCATCAAGATGAGCACCCTGTTCAAGAAGGGCGCGCCCGCTCTTGCGTTTGCGTTCTCCAGCGCGTCGTCGGCGGCTACTCTGCCCGTTACCATGCGTTGCGGACGTAACATGGGCTTCAGCCGTGAAATGGCGTCGATCACCTTCCCCATGGGCGTTACGCTTAACATGGACGGCACGGCCATCTTCCAGGGCGTCGCCGCGGTGTTCCTCGCCAGCTTCCTGGGCATCACGCTGGACGCCGGCCAGATCATGACAATACTTATCACGGCGACCCTTGCTACGCTTGGCGCGGCCGGTGTTCCCGGTGCGGGAATGATCATGCTCTCGATGGTTCTTGTGTCCGTCGGTATTCCGATAGAAGCTATCGCGTTTATCTTCGGCGTTGACAGAATCGTGGATATGCCGCGTACCGCTATCAATGTTTTCGGCGACTTTGTATACGGCATGATCGTAGGCAAGCAGGAGGGCATGATAGACTTCGCGCAGTACAACAACCCGACAGACCTTGCGCAGTTCGCGGAACTTGAGGCGGCGGAAGACGCGGCACTGGCCGCAAGCCGCGCATAAAACTTTCACACGAAATAACATAAGCCTGTATTCGTCATGAATACAGGCTTATTTCTTTGCCGGCGCGCAGCATGTAGAGTATACAGTCCTTCACGGGCAGGCCGGCGGCGCGTTCTATGGCCTTGCGGTAGATCTCCAGCTGTATGCGGTACTTTGCCAGGATCTGCGCGTCGGTGTCGGAATGGGCGATGTAGTCCGATTTGTAGTCGACTATCACGGCTTGGCCGTTCTCGATGAAGTAGGTGTCTACGATGCCGTGTACAAGGATGGGGCGGGTTTGCGGCGCGATGTCCTGCGTATACAGCTCGGACGGATCCACGGCCAGCACGAAGGGGATCTCCTTGCAAAGCGCGGAGGCCACGCGCATACGTTTTGCCAGCGGGGATCTTGCGAAGTTCGTTATGTGCTTTACCGGTATACAGGGCAGTTCCTCTGGCCGCAGGATGTTGCGCGCGGTCAGGCTCTCCAGCAGGGCGCGGACGTGCGCTTCTTCGTGAACGGCGTGCAGATCCATATGCTCCATAACGGTGTGTATGGCCGTGCCGATTTCCGTGGGCGACAGCCCCTGCTTGCGCGATCGGAAGTCCGGGCGGCGGTAGCGGTAGCGTTCCGGGTTATAGGGCGCGGCGTAGCTGTCCTGCATCTGGGCTTGGTAGATCCGCTTGATCTCTGTGATGGACAGCTTGGACGGGATGAGGGTGCTGTGGCTGTGCGGATAAGTGTGGCGCAGGGCTTGCTCCACATCCGCGCGGCAGGAAGGGTCGGGCGCGGCGGGTTTGTCCGGCCGGCGCAGGGCGTGAAGCATGGCCTGCGCCGCCGCGTCCTGCTCCGCCTCCGGTACCTCCAGATCCGCCGCGGTGAACGTACCTATGAGGAAGTCCGCAGGGTAGTCGCGAATGTAGGAACAGGCTGGCTCTATGCCGGGTGTGCGCAGAACCGCGCCGCGCTTGTGCCGCGCAAGGCTCATCAAAATCCAGTCCTGCATGGACGATACGCCAAGAGCCGTCGACGCGTCCAGGGCAGTCTCGGCGGACAGGCAGGACAGAGAAAACTTCGTCAGTGCCGCTTCGCTGTTGACACAGCCTGTGATGATGAGTTTTTCACGCGCGCGGGTCATGGCCACGTAGAGCATACGCATTTCCTCCGCAAGGCTCTCGTTGCGGATCTCCGCGCGTACCGCGCTGTGCGATAGGGTGTCGGCGCGGGTGCGGCGAACTGCGTCCACCAGCTTCGCGCCTAAACCCAGCTCCTTGTGGAAGAGCATGTCGCCCCTGAGGTCGTCGAAGTTAAAGCGGCGGGAGGTATTGCACACGAACACAATCGGGAACTCCAGCCCCTTGGACTTGTGAACCGTCATAAGGCGTACAC
This sequence comes from Defluviitaleaceae bacterium, assembly GCA_009780445.1. Lineage (GTDB taxonomy): Bacteria > Bacillota > Clostridia > Lachnospirales > WRAA01 > WRAA01. The sequence continues at coordinate 1,392 of WRAA01000085.1, read as the reverse complement.
TGCCGGAATCGGTGCTTTCCGCCGCCGCCGGGATGTGCCGCCCGTGTTCGCGAATGCTGTCGATGTAGCGCGTGAAGTGGAATAGGCCTTGGCCGCGGCTGTCCTCAAAGGCGGCGGCGCGTTCTTCGAAGAGGCGCAGGTTTGCCGTGCGCAGCCCGCCCATGGGCATCGCGCTGACGATGTTGTCGTAGTCCGTGGTGTCGTAGATGTGGGCGATCAGGCTGCTCAGCGGCATGTAGGGCGCGGTTTCGCGCAGGGTGTCCAGCTCTTGCAAAAAGGCGCGGAGCTTCGCGACCAGGGAAGCGGACTTCACGAAGGGTTCCTCCGTGTCGGACACGTATTCCGTCAGCGCGTCCAGAAAGTCGGCGCGGGGTTTGGCGGCGCGGGCCTCCAGCAGTTCGTCCGGCGAAAGGTTGTAGACCGGGCCTGACAGCACCGCGGCCAGCGGGATGTCTTGGCGCGGGTTGTCGATTATGCGCAGGAAGTCGATCAGTGACGAGACCTCCAGGCAGTCCAGCAGGGAGGGCATGTTCTTGCCGCCAAAGCCGCCGATGTCCAGCGGAATACCCTTCCGCGCGAAAACTTCCGCAAACACGGCGGCCTGCTTGGTGGTGCGTTTGAGTATCACGATATCGCCGAAGCCGGCCGGCCGGGTGAGCTTCTGTTCGGTGTCGAAGATGCTAAGCGCGTTGGATGGCCGCACGAGATCCAATATGCGTAAGGCGGCTATCTCCGCTTCAAGGGCTGTGCTGTCGGTGTCGGTGTCCCCGTCGTCCGCGTCGTTGTCGTCCGTGTCGCCCGGATCTTCTGAATATTCGCCATAGTCCGCGCCTTCGGGCTTGCGTATGCCCAGCAGGATTTCGCAGCGGTATGGGTTCACACCGTCACTTGATGTCGAAATAGGATGTTGGCCGAAGGGGATCAGCGCGGCGTTGTCTCCGTAGCTTATGCCGCAGGAGGCTTCGCTCATTATCTGGCGGAAGATGAGGTTGGCGGTTTCAAGCACTTCCGGGCGGGATCGGAAGTTGTCGTGCAGGTCTATCAGCAGGCTGTGGGGCTTGCCGCCGCTGTATTCGGCGTACTTCCTGCGGAAGATGGAAGGATCCGCCGAGCGGAAGCGGTAGATGCTCTGCTTTACGTCGCCCACCATGAAGAGGTTGGCCTCGCGGGCGACAGCTTGCAGCATCATTTCCTGCACACCGTTGCTGTCCTGATATTCGTCGATCATAATATGTTCGAATTGTTCGCGCAGTTCCCGCGCGGCTTCGGTTGGCGTGAGATCCTCCGGGTTTACGAGTATGCCCAGGCAGAGATGCTCGAGGTCCGAGAAGTCCAGCATATTACGCAGACGCTTGGCCGCGTTAAAACGCCGCGCAAATTCGAAGGTCAGGC
>WRAA01000084.1 GCA_009780445.1 Defluviitaleaceae bacterium | reverse complement strand
TCTCCTGCTTGCTTGTGTTTTATTATAGCTTCTCTTTTATCGTTTGATATGGGTTTTGCCAATGTAATCGCCACCTTTGATTACATTATACCATACAACTACGTTAAGTTAAAGTGCTATATAACCAAAAGAAACGTGAATAGGGCAAACACCATCTAACCGCTGTAGGTGCTGTTGTGCGTAAGTTATGCTATACAATACATGCTATTCTCAAAAACAATACGCCTTACGAACCTCAAAAACCTTGATTGACACCGCCTTTGCTTCCGGGTAAAATAGCGTTGCTTTTACTCACAAGCACGCCCCTGTGGGCGTTCCGGCGCGTTTTATGTGCGTGTGCGCCGGGCATCGTTGGAATGGGGAAAAGTGATTGCCTTCTTGCATATCCGCGCGCAATAGCTTATAATTAGGTTGCAGACAACACTAATGATTGGAGCTGTTGTAATTATGAAGCTTTTGAAGATACACCCCGCCGACAACGTAGCCGTCGCGCTTGCCGCGATATCCGCGGGGGAAGAACTTAACCTTGGCGAGCTTAGCGTAACCGCGGCGCAGGACATCACGCCCGGGCATAAGGTCGCCCTAAACGCCATCGAGAGCGGCGCGAACGTTGTCAAGTACGGCCACCCAATCGGCCACGCCACCGCGCCCATCGCCGCGGGTTGTGCCGTACATACACACAACCTTGCCACATCGCTAAGCGGCTTGTTGGAATACGAATACGCGCCCAATTCCACCCATCCCGCCCCGCGCGAGGCCGAGAGCTTCCAAGGTTATCGCCGCCCGGACGGCAAGGTGGGCATACGCAACGAAGTCTGGATCGTGCCGACCGTGGGCTGCATCAACTCCACGGCCGCCGCGCTTGAAAGGGCGGGGCAGGAGCTTGTCCGCGCGGGTATCGACGGTCTCTACGCCTTTCCGCACCCCTACGGATGCTCACAGCTGTCGGACGATCTGGAGAACACCCGCCGCGCCATTGCCGGCCTTGTGCGGCACCCCAACGCGGGCGCGGTGCTGGTGCTGGGTCTTGGCTGCGAGAACCTTAGCATCACCATGCTGCAGGAGATGCTTGGGCAGTATGACACGCGCCGCGTGAAGTTTCTAAGCTTGCAGGACAGCGCGGACGAGTTCGCCGAAGGTATGGACGCACTGCGCGAACTTACGGACTACGCCGCCGCGTTCACCCGCGAGAGCGTGCCGATGAGCGAGCTTGTTGTCGGCCTGAAGTGCGGCGGCTCCGACGGATTCTCCGGCATTACGGCGAACCCGCTTGTCGGCGCGTTTGCGGACAGGCTCGTGGCCGAAGGCGGATCCGTCATCCTCACCGAAGTGCCGGAGATGTTCGGCGCGGAAACCATCTTGATGAACCGCTGCCGCACGCCGGAACTCTTCGAGCGCACAGTCTCCCTCATCAACGATTTCAAGAGCTACTATATCAGCAACGGCCAGGACATCTACGAAAATCCGTCCCCCGGCAACAAGGCCGGCGGCATCTCCACCTTGGAGGACAAGAGCCTCGGCTGTATCCAGAAGGGCGGCAATTCCGACATCGCTGATGTGCTGGGCTACTGCGAGCCTGTGACACGGCGCGGCCTGAACCTGCTCTCCGGTCCCGGCAACGACCTTGTGTCCGTCAGCAACATGACGGCCAGCGGGGCGCACCTTGTGTTGTTCACCACCGGCCGCGGAACCCCCTTCGGCGCGCCCGCGCCCACCCTCAAGATCTCCAGCAACACCGCGCTCTACGACAGAAAGCGTAATTGGATCGACTTCGACGCCGGCCGCCTCCTAAGCGGCACACCCATGGACACCCTGCGCGACGAACTCTACGCGCACATCCGCGACCTCGCCTCCGGCAAGCTGCAAGCGCGTAACGAAACCGTCGGCGCGCGAGAGTTCACCATATTCAAAACGGGCGTGACGTTGTAAACGATAAAAGTTGTTGCAAATTGTTAAGATTTGTGGTATACTCCGTAACAAATAGACCTCTTGCGAAATTAGCGAATGCCGGATTTGCGCGGCAGTTTTTTGCAAGGCTGGGAGCTGACGACGCATTGCGGAAAACTGACCGCAAAGATGGCGTTCGATAATTTCGCAAGAGGTCTAATACTGTCGCGGGCGTGGCTGCCCCTGACTTTTGGGAGAGTACGTTATGCGAGATATGCGGGACGACAGATACTTGCCATACGATAGAAATTTGCGGCATGTCCGCCGACCCGGCCGCCGGCGCAGGCCGGGCGCGGCTGTGCGGCGGGTGCGGCTTGCGGCCATGGCGGCCTGCGCCCTGATTGCGGCGGGCGCGTGGGTGTTCGCACGGCCGGCCGCGGAGGAACAGGTTATGGCGCAGGAACATCCGCCCTCCGGCTTTGAACAGCTTGTGAGGATCCCGGAAGAGCTGCTGAACGAGATTACATATACAACTGATGACGAACAGCCGCTTGGCGCACAGACGGTACTGCCGGTGGGGTCGGCCATACCGGACGAGCCTTACCGCTTGCTGTACCGCACGGCGGTGAACCTTCGCTTGCGCACAGAACCTAACGCCGAAGCGGAGACTATCGCCGTGGTTCCCGAAGGCACGATGCTGCACGTGACGGATACGCTTGACGGCGAGTGGTATGCAGTGACGGTGGACGAAGAGGCGGGATACATGGCGGCGGAGTTCCTGAGTTTCTTCGCGCGAAGGCCTGCGGGCGCGCCGATGTACATGGCCGGTTCGGTCACGGTGATGGATGCCGTGTCGGGCGAGGTGCTGTACGACGATGCCGGCCACGAGCCGCGCTACCCCGCCAGCATCACCAAGATAATGACGGCCCTGCTGGTGCTGGAAAATGTGCAGGATCTGTCGCAGACGCTTACGTTTTCGCCCACCGCGGTAGATCTGCCGTGGTACGCTGGGCATATCAGCGCACGCGCCGGCGATACGATGACGGTTCGCGACGCGCTCTACGCGCTTATGCTGGTGTCGGGCAACGAGGTGGCCAACGCCTTGGCCGAACACGTGTCGGGCAGCATAAGCGGTTTCACCGCGGACATGAACACCCGCGCGGCACAGCTTGGCGCGCAGAACACGCGTTTTGTCAACCCTTGCGGCCTGCCCGGGGCGAACCAGCGCACCACGGCCTACGACATGGCTCTCATCATGCGCGAAGCCGTGCAGCACCCCGTGTTCCGCGCGATCATCGCCACGCCCTACGGCTACCTCCCGCCGAACGAAAGCCGCGAGACCACGCGCTTTATGCGCAACACCAACCGCCTAATACAGTACGACAACCCGGACTATAACCCCGACGTGCTGGGCGGCAAGACAGGCTTCACCAATGACGCGCAGCACACCCTTGTCACATACTCCGAATTCGACGGCCGAAGCGTCATCGTCTCCGTTCTATACGTTCCGCAGCGCGGCGCGATCTTCAGCGATACCAACACCCTTCTCGAGTTTATCCGCCCGAGGTTATAAACTGAATCAAGGCCGGCGCGCCGCGTCGGCTTTTTGCGTACAAAACAACATATTTTCGCACTAATTTCTATAGTAATTTTCCGGAGTGTGTGTTATAATGTATTCGTAGTGTAAATAGTGTTTGATGGGAGGATGCGTATGGTTCAGATGACCGTGTTGTTGCTGGTGCTTGCGATAGCCGCGCTTGTGGCAGAGATTTATACGGGTACGGAGATATTTGGAGCTTTGGGTGTGGTCATGCTGGTGGTGTCTGCCGTTATGGCTGTGCTGTTTGTGCCCGGGGGCTGGTTCATTGTGGCCGGACAGGTGGCGGTTCTCGCGCTGTTTGTGAAGCTTTCCGTCAAGCACATACGGGAGAAGCAGCTGCAGGGCAAGTTGATTCTGCGCGACACCCTTGCGGAGGATCTTCCGGAGCAGGAGCTGCGCGCCATGATCGGCAAGCGCGGCATAGCGATGACAATGCTGCGCCCCTACGGCGAGGCGGAGTTCGACGGCCTGCGTATAGAGGTCAGCACCGGCGGCCCGATGATAGAGCAGGGCGCGAAGATAATCGCCACTACAGTGCGCGAAAGCAAGCTGATAGTACAAGAGTCTCAGCAAGGAAACTAGCTTGTCAAGGAAACTAGCTTGTCAAGAAAACTAACCTAAATTTAGCAGGAGGAACGATATGCCAATGGAAGTTATGTCAATAACCGCTGTGTTTGCGGTAATCTTTGGTATCATGCTGTTTTTGAGCTTTGTGCCGGTGGGGCTGTGGATCTCCGCGATATCGGCGGGTGTGCGCGTCAGCATCTTTTCGCTGATAGGCATGAGGCTGCGCCGTGTCAGCCCGCACAGGATAATCCGCCCGCTGATCCGTGTCACAAAGGCCAACATGCCCGTGCCGATCAACCAGCTGGAGTCTCACTACCTCACAGGCGGCAATGTTGACGCCGTTGTGAACGCGATAATCGCCGCGCAGCGCGCCAACCTGGAGCTTCCGTTCGAGCGTGCCGCCGCCATAGACCTGGCCGGCCGCGACGTGTTCGAGGCCGTGCGCATGAGCGTCACGCCAAAGGTTATCGAAACGCCAATGATCTCCGCAATGGCCATCAACGGCATAGAGGTGAAGGCCGTGGCACGTGTAACAGTGCGCACCAACATCATGCGCCTTGTGGGCGGCGCGGGCGAAGCCACCATTATCGCGCGTGTCGGCGAAGGTATCGTCACGACGATAGGCTCCGCCGCAACGCACAAAGAAGTTCTCGAGAACCCGGACCGTATCTCCCGCAAGGTGCTGGAGAAGGGTCTCGACACAGGCACCGCATACGAAATCCTGTCCATCGACATAGCGGACATCGACGTAGGCCGCAATATCGGCGCCCAGCTGATGATCGACCAAGCCGAGGCCGACAAGCGCATAGCCCAGGCCAAGGCCGAAGAACGCCGCGCCCTGGCCGTAGCGCAGGAGCAGGAAATGCGCGCCCGCGTGGAAGAGATGAGGGCCAAGGTTGTGGAATCGGAATCGGAAGTGCCGCGCGCCCTGTCCGACGCTCTGCGAAGCGGCAACTTCGGCTACATGGACTATATCAACTTACAGAACAAGCTGGCCGACACCAAGATGCGCGACAAGCTGGGCAGTATGCAGATGGAGTTTTCCGCCAAGCCCGTAGACAGTACAAAGACTGAATAACAGAGGTATGGACAAAGTAAAGATCCTGGTCGTGGACGACGACCCGAACATCTGCGAGTTGATAAGGCTCTACCTGCACAAGGAGGGCTATGAAACCCGCGAAGTTAACTCCGGCAGGAAGGCACTGGACGAATTCAGTGCCTTCGCGCCATCCCTGGTGTTGCTGGATCTGATGCTCCCGGAGATGGACGGATACCAAGTGTGCGCCGCCTTGCGCAAGATCTCGGCGGTGCCTGTTATCATGCTCACGGCAAAGGGTGAAGTGTTCGACAAGGTGCTGGGGCTGGACCTGGGCGCGGACGACTACGTGGTCAAACCCTTCGACGCAAAGGAGCTTGTGGCGCGGATAAAGGCCGTGCTGCGCCGGTACGGAAGGCTGGGGGAACACGGCGAAAGCACCGTCGTCTATCAGAATCTCAGCATCAGCCCGGACACCTACACCGCCGTATACCACGGCAAGGAGCTGGAGCTTCCGCCCAAGGAGTTCGAACTGCTCTCCTTCTTCGCACAGCACCCGAACCAAGTGTTCACGCGGGAGAAGCTGCTCGACAAAATATGGGGTTACGACTTCGCGGGGGACACCCGCACCGTGGACGTACATATAAAACGCATCCGCGAGAAGATGACGCACGACGACACATGGTCCATCAAGACGGTGTGGGGCGTGGGTTATAAGTTCGAGGTACGATAGATGTTTAAGACGGTGTTCGCAAAGCAGTTCACAATCTACTTCGTGATCCAGCTGTTCAGCTACATCCTGCTTGCTGTTGCGCTCGTGTACGTGTTCAACAGCTTCTTTATGTCGCAGCAGTCGCAGGCAATGCAGGAGAGCGCGCGGCGTATCGCCGAAATTTACTACGACGGATTCACCGAGAGGCGCACACCCGAAGAGGTGAATCGCCTGCTGGACATCGAGCGGTTCATCCTCACGGAATACCAAGGCTCCAGCCTGATCATCCTTAGCCCCGGGCTTAGCATCTTCGATGTTTCGCCCGATATGGAACAGCACGTGCAGAGCATTATAGACCTGTTCGAGACCTTCGACTTCGAGGCTCTGGAGCGCGGCGAGAGGGTCGTCACATGGAGCAGTATGGACGGAATATTCTCGGAGCAGGTGCTGAAGGTCGGCCACCCTGTCATCATCGACGGATACCTGATGTGCGCCGTGTTCGTAAGTTCGTCCATGCCTGATATGGAGCGTTCCGCCCACGAGATGATAACCATTACGATCATCTGCCTGATGATCGCCGGATCGCTGTCGTTCATGCTGGTGTTCCTGCTTTCGCGCACGATGACGCGCCCCATCCTTGAGATGAGCAAGACCGCGACAATGATATCCGCGGGAGATTTCGAGAAGCGCATAGACTACGAAGCCGTGGACGAGATAGGCCAGCTGGCCAAGAGCCTCAACGACATGGCGGAGTCTCTGCACAGGCAGGAGATCTCGCGCAGGCTGTTTATCGAGAACGTTTCGCACGATCTGCGGTCTCCCCTTACGTCCATACGCGGCTTCCTGCAAGCCATTCTGGACGGCACGATCCCACCGGAGAAGCACGAACACTACCTGAACGTAATACGCGAAGAAACGGAGAGGCTCTCGAAGCTGACCCACGACATTATAGACCTTGAGAAGATGAACTCGCCCGAAATTACGCTGAACCGCACGCGTTTCGACATCAACGGCCTTATCCGCCGCATTGTTGTCATGTTCGAGGAAACGGCGCGTAACAAGCGGTTGGCCGTGTCGCTGGTCTTTGCGGACGAAAGCTACATCGTGTTCGCGGATCAGGAGAAGATATCACGCGTGGTGTATAACTTGCTGGACAACGCGGTCAAGTTCGCGCAGGAAGGCGGCAATGTGGAAGTCGCCACAGGCAAGAAGGACAAGAAGGTTATGGTATCCGTAAAGGACGACGGCAAGGGCATACCGCCGGACCTGCAGAAGCAGGTGTTCGAGCGGTTCTTCAAGGTTGATACATCCCGCGGGGACGACCGCAAGGGCAGCGGCCTTGGCCTGTCCATCGTGAGCGCGTTCCTTCGCGCACACAACGAAATAGCCGCTCTGCGCTCCGAAGAGGGCGTGGGAAGTGTGTTCAGCTTCGAGCTTCCCCTCGCGCCGAAGGAGAAAGAGAAGGGTTAGGGAGCCTGGACAGGCTCCGAGAATCAAGGAGGTGAAACGTGGATCAGCGGACAAACCCGGATACGGCGTCACTTAGCGAGGACGAGTTTGAGAAGGCGATACGCGGGGATGTGGCGGTGTTCGAGAGGATCGTGGTTATTCACGAGAGGCTTGTCTACAACATCGCGCTGAGGATGACGGGCGACGCCGAGGATGCGGCGGACATCACCCAGGAATGTTTCGTGAAGCTGTACAAGAACATACGCTCGTTTAACGATGTGACGCACATAAAGAACTGGCTGTGCAGAGTTGTACATAACATTTGCGTGGACGAACTGCGTAAGCGCGGCAACAGGCCGCAGGAAAGCCTGGACAAAATGCTGGAGACCGCCGATGGCGGCATGACCCGCCAGCACGAAAGCGGCGAACCCACGCCCGAAGAAACTCTGACCCGCCGCGAAACCATGGCGGACCTTGAACGCGCTCTGGACAAGCTGCCGCCCGATTTCAAGATGATGGTCGTTATGCGCGACATACACGGCCTTAGCTACCAAGAAATCTCCGACGCGGCACAGCTGGAGCTTGGCACGGTGAAGTCGCGCATTTCACGCGCGCGCTCCAAGCTGCAACAATTATTTTTGCGGGAACAAAGTGATCTGAAGATCGTTAGTACTGATAAGAGTAGTACTGATAAGAACGATAAGAATGCCGGGGAGTAGGTGGGTCTCGTTGAAAGATTTTGAACAGATGTCGATGTACTACGACGGCGAACTTTCCGAGGCGGAGCAGACCGCCTTTGAGAAACGCCTCGCAGACGCGGACTTCGCGCGGGAATACAGGAGCTTCGTGCAGATGATGGCGGACGTGGGGGAGATCCCCCTGGCAGACCCGCCGCCCGA
>WRAA01000083.1 GCA_009780445.1 Defluviitaleaceae bacterium | reverse complement strand
GGAGGGCGCGGAATCGAAATACTCCCTGCTCCCCACGATTTGCCCATCGACTGTGAACTCCTTCATGCTCTCGCCTCCTTCAGGTCGTCGGCCGGGTTGCTGCCGCCGGGCTTTCGGGGGCGTGGTCTGCCCACAACTTCATAATGACTGATTTTGACGCCGCTGTCAATAGACGGTAATACTCCCGTCATACTCTTCATCCTCTCAAATAAAATAACCCACAGAGCCACTTGGGCGGCACATATGGGTTTGCGTAAGTCTATAGGGTATACGATAGCACACTTGCTACTGCAATTCAATGCGGATTTGTGTTAACGGTACAACACGTAGTCCAGCATTACGCGCTCGAAGCCGGCGTGGGTTAGGGCTTCGGCCGTCTCCGGCGGATATTGCTTGACGGTAACGCGCTTGGCGGCGGGGAATATTCTGCCGGCGCGGAAGGTTTCGGCGAAGGAGGTGAGGGCGGCTTGGGCGGCGGCGGTGTCGAAGAAGCGCAGGGTGTGGCCTTTGCGCTCGAACACGGCCACGGGTGTGCCGCAGCGCAGGGCGACTGCCGTGCCGGGCAGGTTGGCGAAGCGTCTGTCCGGGTCGTCGGGCAGAGCCTTGCCCCACATCTGGCACGGGTCTGTTGCGGCAAGCCATAGGATGCCGTCGTCGGGCAAAGCCAGCCGGCGTATGGCCTCGGCGTAGTGATCCTCGCGGATGTACTGCGCGCCGGAGAGACCCTCGACGAAGTAGCCGCGGCGGGCGCGCCCCGTGTATTCCCACAGGCGCAGAACTTCGAGAGCCTGCGCCCATGAAGTGTTTAACAGCGATGAAGCTGTCTCGCGGCAGAGGACGCTTACCCTGTCGAAGGCGCGATCCAGCTGCGCTTCGATGCTAAGAGGCTTGCGCGGCCGCACGATATCCCACCGCCCGGACGAAACCGCCGCCGCCCGCCCGGCCGCCCTTCGCCGCGGGGATTGTTTCTCGCGGGCGTCCTTCTCGATCCAGAGGCGCACGGGCGTGAAGCTGTCCGCGTGGATCAAACCCTGCTGCATCAGTGAGAACAGCACGTCCTGCATTGGTCTCTCAATGGTGTGCGAATCACCGCCGGCGGCAAAGGCCGTCACAAAGGACGCGCCGCGGCGGCGCAGGAAGCGCATCAGGGCTTGCTCGTCCGCGTCAAGCTCATGGCCGTTTGCAAGCTCGGCGGTGTCCGCGTCCCAGTCTACATCGGCATATGCGTGGAAGGCCAGCTCGCCGCCGCGCATAGACCAAAATACCTCGCCAGACGCGAGAAGCTTGTCCTGCATGTCCGCGCGGTAGGCGGCCACGCGGGCGGGCAGTATCTGCGCCTCCCACCGGTCGGCGGGGAAGGGGGTGTCCAGCACAGATTCCACGGCGTGGCGAAGCTGTTCGGCCGGCGGCGCAAGCCTTACCAGCCGCGATGCCATCAAGGCGGCATAGTGGAAGCCCGGCACTGTGCGAACCTGCCGCCGCTCCGTAATGGTTGCGCGGCGCGCGCGCTCGTACAGCTCCGCGTGGTGGAATACGCCGTTGTCCGCGATTACGCTGCCCTGCGCGCATAGATCGTTCAACACACCCAGAGCAACATCAGGCGGCCAGAAGTACCGCTGTGCAAGAGATGCCGCATCCATCGCCCCGCGGTAGCGCAGTGCGCGGCGCACGATGTTCGCGCGGGCTTCGCCGTCGCCTTCTGCCAGGGCGGCTTCGTAGGCCGACGCGTGTTCCGCGGCGATCCACAGCCCCGGCTCGATATAGGCGCAGCGGCCGGCCTTGGCCAATGATTCGAACCATTCATGGGCAAGCGGCAGCTCCCCCGCCACCGTGTCGCCCTCGATCATAAGCAGGGTGTGCAGAGCCTGCTCGTCCTCCGGCAGCTTGCCGCGTTCCGACACGCGTTCCAGCTGGTTCGCCGAAGGTTGGAGGCCCAACTCGGCCTCGCGCAGGACATCCATCGCGGCGGATTGGGCGGAGGACAGCACGTTGTCGGTGCTTGGCGAATAGGAGTACATCATCATAGCCTCGGCGGCGCGGCGCAGGGGCAGGCACATGGGCGAAGGTTCGTCGCTGTACATCTCGCGAACCTGTACCCGCCCCGTGCCTATGTCCGCCAGCAAGGTCTCCAGCGCGGGCAGATTCCAATAATCCTCCAGACACTCCCGCGTGGTCTCGCGCATGAGAGGGTGGCCTGGGTGATGCACCGCGCTGTCCAGCATCTCGCTTGCCCGCAGCCTCTGCACCCACAGCGGGTTGCGCTTGTTGCTGCGCACGCCCATCATCAGGGCGCGGCCGGCGTTGTGGCGGAATGTTATGTTGAAGAGCGGCGTACCCGGCAGAGCGGATTCCAGCAGGGCGCGGCACGTCTCCGGGCGCAGACGGTTCAGCAAACCTTCGGGCAGAGGCCGTTCCCCCCGCGCCATAATCAGCACGCCGTCGTCGTCGTCGTAGCAGTCTACGTCCATGCCCGTGATGTTCTTGGCCGTCAAGGCCAGCAGGACGGCCAGCGGCGCGTTAACTTGCCGCCCGTACACCGAATGGATCATGACCTGGTGCAGACCCACCTCGTCCACAAAATGTTCGGCAAGCAGCACTTGGTCGCTGGGCAGGAGCTTTGTGCGCTCGATCTGCCGCGCTACAAAGTCGGCCGTGTCGGCGGCGGCCTGTTCGTCCAGCCCCAGAGCCTCCAGAGCGGGCGTGAGCCTGTCCTCGTGCGCGGCCTGCGTAAGCGCGCGCATGTGCCGCCCGAAGGCCAGCCCCGTCTCCACCCTGCGCCCAAAGGACGACTGCACACGCCAGAACGGAGGCCTCGCGCCCTCGTGGGTAGCCGGCGCGACAGTCACCGTGTCCTTGCTGATGTCCGTGATCCTCCACGCGAATGCGCCCAGCAGGAACTTGAAGCCGATGCGCTGTTCGAACACGAATTCCTCGTCAAGTTCCCCGATCTTCACGCCGCTCTCCGCCCGCGCGGTGAACTTGCCCGTGTCCGGTATTGTGCCGGGCGCGGAGGTGGCCAGCATACGGCTGTAGGCGTCTCCCTGCACGGTGCCGTTGATGCGGTCGTAACACAGGCGCGGGCGCACGGGTACGTCTCGCTCGTGTTCATAGTCCCCGGCCAGCATGTTCAACACGCCGCATACGTCATCCCGCGTCACTTCGCGGAAGGGATAGGCTCGCGGCAACAGAGCCATAACGTCGTCCACCCTGTACGCGCTTGCGACAGACATCGACACCAGGTGCTGTGCCAGCACGTCCAGGCAGATACGCGGCGGCGCGGCGTGTTCGATGCCGCCTTCGCGGGCGGTCTGCGCCGTCAGGGCGCAGTACAGGTTCTCCGACACCATGCGCGGGTACATGGACATCAGGCTCACACGCCCGGGGTTGTGGCCGGCACGGCCAAGGCGTTGCATCAGCCCGGAGACCGACACGGGGCAGGCCACTTGCAGAACCCTGTCGATCTCGCCCACGTCGATGCCCAGCTCCATGGAGGATGTCGCGCACAGAAGGCGCAGCTTGCCGCCGCGCAGAGCGTTCTCCACCTCGAACCTCTGCTCCTTCGACACACTGCCGTGGTGCGTCCGCGCGAAGTCCTCGCCCTCCAGCTTCTGCACGTAGTAGGCCAGCTGTTCCGTCATCAGCCGCCCCTCGGTGAAGGCGATGACACTGCGCGTACCCTTGCACGCCTCGGCCACCTTCTTGGCGATCTCCGGCCAGACCGTTCCTTCGGGCAGGATGCCGCCGGGGAAGGGGTTCACGATCTCGATACGGAAGTCCTTGCGCATCTTGGGCGCGATCACCTCCACGGGGCGTTCGTTGTTGGACAGATACCGCGCGGCAAGCTCTGTCGGCCGGATCGTGGCGGAAAGGCCAATGCGCTGGAGAGCGTAACCGCACAGCACGTCAAGCCGCGCCAGCGAAAGCATCAGGTGTGCGCCGCGCTTTGTGTCCAGCACGGCGTGCAGCTCGTCCACAATGACGGCCTTGGCCGTGGACAGCATCCTGCGCCCCGACACGGAGGTCAGCAGGAGGTAGAGCGACTCCGGCGTGGTGATGAGGATGTGGGGCGGTTTCTTCGCCATGCGCGCGCGGTCGGCGGCGGGTGTGTCGCCCGTGCGTATGGCCACGGTCAGCGCGGTGTCGCCGGCTTCGCTTGCGATTCCGTTCAGCGGGCGGTACAGGTTCTCGCGGATGTCGCCCGCCAGAGACTTCAGCGGCGAAATATACACCAGCAGCAAGCCTTCGCCAAGCGTACCATCCCGCGCCTGCGCCTTCATCCTGTCGATGAACACAAGGAAGGCCGAGAGCGTCTTGCCCGTTCCCGTAGGTGCGCAGATAAGCGCGTCGCGGCCGGAGGCAATGGCCGGCCAGGCCTCGCGCTGAACCTCCGTGGGTTCGCCCAAGGCCGCGCGGAACCACTCCAGCGTCGGCGCGGTGAATATGTCGGTGTAATCTATGTGCTGTTCCATCAGTTCCTCCTGCGGCACGATATAGCTGTTATATAGTTTAGTTACTTGAGCGGGCGATATATTCGTAGACCAGGAGTTCGACAAGCATCAGCATTGTTACGCCGGAGGTAATGTCCATGCTGCCCACGCGCACTTCGTCGGCGAATACGTAGAAGTTTGTGTCGGACAGGTTCTCCAGCGTATTGTTGTCCGCGCGGGTGATCGACAGCAGGTGCGGGCGCGCCGTGAGGTAGACCCTCTCGATAAAGTCGATTAGGGTTGCGTCCCGGCCGGAGTATGACAGCGCGAGGATCATGTCCTTGCCGCTTATGCGGTTGACCAGGTTCTGCATCTGGTACACGGCCTCCGGGAAGTAGGCGTGGAAGCCCAGGCCGATGAACAGCCGCTCGCAATACTGCCCTATCGCGTGGGTGTTGTCGTCCGTCAGGATGTAGATGTTGGGCTTGCGCGACAGCAGCTCCACAACTTCGTCCACCCTCTTGGGCGACATCACGCGCACGGCCTCCATGGCGTTCTTGAGGTATTCCTCGCTGTAGCCGCGCCCCACCACCACGTCGGGCAGCTCCGTCTCCTGCTGGCTGTGCGCCGTGACCATCAGGCTGTTGATAAAGTCTGCGTACCCCGTGAAACCCAGCTTCTGCGTAAAGCGGAATATCGTGGTAGTCGACAAAAACTGCTCCGCCGCAAACTTCTGTATGCTCATGAAGCGAACCTCTTCCATGTTCTTTACAACGTAGTCGAACAGCTGCCGCTCCGTCTGGTTCAGCCCGCGCACCGTCTCCTGTGTAGCCTCGAAAAAATCTGCCGCCATGCCCACTTTCCTTTCCGCATACCATTCTATGTATACATGGTAACACGATACCGAACATATTTCAACCACACAGAAGGCCCTCCCACGGAAATCTGATTGGAGGAATATACGAACAATTAGGCTCGTAACAGCTTAGTATATTACAGCGAATATCTTTGGAGTGACGATGCATGAGGCCCGTAGACTGCGAAGCCCCTACGGCATTCTTCGTTAGCGGCGATGGCGGCGCACACAGCGACAGTGACGCGGAGATTCTTGAAAGCTTCATAAGGCTTGCCATGGCGGATGATAACAATGCGCAGAGCTGAGCGAAACGTGCTGATCTACTGCCGCCAAAGCCGCGACGATGCCCGCGCCAACTACGCGAGGATAGAGGAACAGGCCCGCATACTGACCGAATTCTGCAACGAGCGCGGACTCGGCCGCATTATCGACACGGTGCTGGACGACAACAAGAGCGGCACGGACTTCGCGCGGCTGGCGAATATCAAGGACATGATACGCCGCGGAGAGGTGGATGTGTTCCTGTGCAAGGATTCTTCGCGCCTTGGGCGATTGCAGAGGGAAAGCCTTGCCTTCGCCGACTTCCTGCACGAATACGGCGTGGAGCTTGTGATGGAGGCGGAGGAGTACGAGGAGGACTTCTTCGGCCTGCGGGCATGGCTAAACGAGCGCAGGGCGCGGGAGGACGGGATCAAGAGCCGCAACGCGCTGCGCAAGCGCATGGAGGCCGGCAGCATGGTGATAAAGGCTCCGTATGGTTATGTCAAGACGGGGAAGAACGGTCTGGAGATAGACCCGCCGGCCGCAGACATCGTGCGGGAGATATTTCGCCGGTTCGTAAGCGGGAGCGGGAAGCGTGAGATTGCCGATATTCTGAACAGCCGCAACATCCCCACGCCGGCACAGCACAAGGCGCAGTACATAGGCCGCAACTACGCCCCACGCTGGAACAAACAGCACATACAGCGTGTGCTGACCCACGTGATATACACCGGCGACATGCCATACGGCATGAGGGAGAAGGTGAGCTACAAGGTCAAACGCTTCCGCACGAAACAGCGCGAGGACTGGATAATAATTCCCGGCCACCACGAGCCGATTATCAGCGCGGAAACATTTTCGCAAGCGCAGCAGCGTTCCGGGCGCAACGGCGGATATCCGGCGCGCAACCCCGCCACGAACGTGTTTTCAGGGCTGGTCGTCTGTGGCCGGTGCGCAAGCCGCATGTACAGAAAAACCCGGGCCAACTGCCCGCCGTGGTACATATGCTCGCGCAACAACAACCACGGCGGCGTGAAGGACCGGACGGACGGTCCGGGCTGCAACCCGCACAGGGTCACCGAATGGGCACTGCTGGAGCATATAAGGGGTTATGCGGCAGAGCTTCTGCGTACTCCCGCGGCATTTCGCATTATCAGTGCGTACTCGGCGAACGGCACGCTTGACGGCGAACAAGCCCTGCAGAGCAAGATATCGCTCCTGCAACGCCAAGCGCAGACCGCCGAACGAAAGCTGTCGCAAATATACGACGACAAGCTCGACGGCATTATTTCGCAGGAACTGTACCTCCGTAAACAGCGGGAGCTGACGGAGCTGATCGCGGAGGCGGAGCAAGCCGCGGATGAACACCGGGCGCGGATAGAGCAGCTTAATGACCGGGACGGCGAAGAAACCGCCCATTCCCGCATTGCCAGCCGGATCCTGCGCACCGGCATACACCACCGCACCATCGCCCTCCTGTTCAAGCGTATCATAGTGTTCGACCCGGGTGATGCCGGCGCGGAACAGACGGACGGCTACGGCCTGACAAACAGCGAACGCCGCCATCTGCGCGATAGCGGCGGTATATTGTTTGTCAAGAGCTGAATTGTTTAGAACTTTGTATCGTAAGGCCAAGGCTGGCCGCCCGCAAGGAAGCCGCCGTCCACGCGGAATTCCTGCCCGGTGATGTAGGACGAGGCGTCGGAGGCCAGCAGGATCGCAAGCCCCACAAGGTCGCCGGGGAAGCCCGGGCGGTTCATGGCGATGCGCTCCAGCAGATACTTGCTCCGCTGGGGATGCTCCCACGTGGGGGCGGTGAGTTCCGTCTTGATATGGCCGGGGCTTAGGCAGTTTGCGCGGATGTTATACTTCGCCCATTCGACGGCCATCGAGCGCGTCAGGGACATCAAGGCCGACTTGCTCGCGCCGTAAACAGACACGCCGCCAAGCACCGCGCCCGTGTTGTGCGATCCTATGTTGATGATCGCTCCGCTGTTTTGCGCCTTCATGTACGGCGCGACAGCCTGCGAGAGGAAGAACGCGCCCTTCAAGTTTATGTCCATGATGCGGTCGTAAGTAGATTCGTCGACATCCACAAGGCCTTCGCGCTTGTTGATCCCCGCGCAGTTCACCAGAATGTCGATGCTCCCGCTTATTGCCGCTATGCCCTCAACCGCGGCGTCAAAACCCGCGAAGTCGGTCATATCCAGCTTGAACGCGGAGGCGCGCTCGTCCAAGCGTTGCTCCAAGTACTGCAGAGCATCCATATTTATATCGCACAGGGCAACATGCGCGCCCGCACCATGCAGAGCCTCGGCAACGGCACTGCCGATTCCCCCCGCCGCGCCCGTCACAAGAGCGGTTTTTCCGTTAAGGCCGAACAACTTCTCCAGATACGCGCTCATACAATGCCCCCTATCTGCGGATTTCGCTGTTCGTCAGCTTTTCGTAATACTTGGCGACGGCCGAATGGTCGTTCTGACCGAAACCGTCCGCCCGAAGGTTCTGCAAGATCTCCATAGCGGCGGCGGTGAAGGGCAGGGGAGAGCCGACTTGATGCCCCGTTTCAAGCGCGTTGGCCAAGTCCTTGATGTGCAGATCCACCTTGAAACCCGGCTTGAAGTTGCCGTCCAGTATCATCGGCACCTTTGCGTT
>WRAA01000082.1 GCA_009780445.1 Defluviitaleaceae bacterium | reverse complement strand
ACTGACGACGTATGGCGGAAAAAGCACCGAAAATACGCCGGAATGGGGTTTTCAAACACGCCCTAGCCCGGCAAAAAATTATGCTCGAAAATTCGCCGAAAGCGGGTTTTCAAACACGCCCTAGGCACGCTAGGCGGAGTTGACGACGCCATGCGCGAAAAAGACAAGCCTGATGGGATGGTTTTCAACCGGAACAGCTATATGACCACAGCAACTTACACAAACATATCTACAGCAGATAGTGCAGATTGCCAAAACTGCACTATTTTGTTGACAGGATGCGAAGAATCGTGTATACTCGTGAGTATTAACAGTTAAAAATTTACATGTGGTACCGTTACCACCTACTCACGGGGTATCGCCTTGATTACAATTCGAGATGTAGCGACCATTGCCGGCGTTTCCGTATCCACTGTTTCGCGGGTGCTTAATAACAGCGGGTATGTCAGCCCGCAATCGCGCGGGAAAGTGGAGCTTGTGATACAGCGGACGGGCTTCGCGCCATCGGCGGCGGCTGTGGAGCTTTCCCGCAGAGAAAGCTCGGCCATCGGCGTGGTGGTGCCGGAGGTGGACAACCGCTTCTTCGGCGAGGTTCTGCGCGGAATATCCGAAATCTGCGACGAGTCCGACCTTTCCATGATAACTTGCGACACGGCCAACAGCATCAAGCGCGAGGATCGCGCACTGCGTATGCTTGCGTCGCAGAGGGTTCGCGGGCTGATATTCACGCCGGCGGCGGAGCGCGGATCCGCCCAGAGCAAGAAGCTGCTGGAGGATCAGCTGAACAGGCTGAACGTGCCGGTTGTCGTGCTGGACCGCCATGTGGACAGCGCGGCCTACAGCGGTGTCTACTACGAAAATGTGCAGAGCGGATACCTGGCCGCCAAGCAGCTGCTGGACGCGGGGCATACGCGCCTCGGCATAATCACCGGGGATCTGCGCCTGCGGCTGGCACGCGAAAGACTGGCGGGCTATGTGGCTGCGGTGGATGAAGCGGGGCTTGCGGCGGACGAAAGGTTTGTGCTGTACGGAGACTTCACCGTCGAAACGGCCTACAAGCTTGCGCGCGAGATGTATTCGTCCGGCCGGTGGCCGCAGGGTATCGTCACGTGTAACAACCTCACAAGCCTGGGCTTCCTCAAGGCCACCCTGGAGCTTGGCAAGCAGGTGGGGCGCGACATTGCCGTCGTGGGTATCGACCATGTGTATACGCTGGACATCCTGGGCTACAACTTCAGCTGTGTCACCCGTGACACCCACGAGATGGGGCGGGCGGCCGTGCGGCTGATCTCCCGGCTTATCGAAAACAAAAGCTCCGCGCCCGTCACGGTCTCCATCCCCTGCACGGTTAGCCTCCGGGGTTCCGAGCTGCTGCATCGCCCCTAAATGATGTCTACCCCGTAACGGGTGTACATACAATATGCTATTAATGTACCTAACTTTAAAGGAGGAACACGCATGAAACATGTGAAAATCTTTGCTCTGATGCTTGCCGCGTCGTTGGTGCTGGCGGCTTGTACGCCCGCTCCCGCCCCGGCTCCCGCTCCCCCTGCCCCGACGGTGGCTGACGCGCCTGCCGACCCAACCCCGCAGCCCGAACCCGGCGCGGCCGAAGGCCCCTTCGACATTCCGGTTATCATCAAGGCCACCGACTCCGACTACTGGCAGATCCTGGCAAGCGGCGCGCTGCGCTTCGCGGATCAGAACCCGGATCTCGTAAACGTGACCATCCTTGGCCCTCCCAGCGAAATTGATATCGACCAGCAAGTTGCCATACTCGAAAACACAATCGCCACACAGCCCGACGCCATCGTAATCGCTTCCACAAGCAGCGTGGCCACCGTGCCGGCTGTGGAACAAGCCATGGGCATGGGCATCCCCGTTGTCACGCTTGACAACAGGCTCGAGACCGACGTATTCACGAGCTTCCTTGCCACAAACCACTACCTTGCGTCGGGCCTCGTGGCGGACTACATGGTAGCCACATGGGCGGATGAAGGCATCGACCCATCCGGCCAAAGCGTAATCGTTATCAGCTCCGTAGCCGGCACGGCCGTTAACACGGCACGCACAAACGGCTTCATCAACCGTATGCGCGAGCTTGTTCCAGACATCAACGTCTTGGAGACGCAGTTCGCGAACAACGACATCCAGGTTGCGCTGGACATCGCCGTAAGCACAATCTCCGCCAACGACGACCTCATCGGCATCTTCGGCGACAACAACCACATGGGCGTCGGCATAGCCCTTGCTATCGAAGAGCTGGATCGCTCCGACATCATCACATTCGCCTTCGACGCAAATGTCGAGCAAGTTAACGCCATCCACGCCGGCTTCCTTAACGGTATCGTGGTGCAGGATCCCTTCGGCATGGGCTACAACGGCGTAGACTTCGCGGTGCGCACCATCCGCGGCGAAACGGTTCCCTTTGAAGTAGTCGTCGACACCAACCTCGTAACCCTCGACAACATCAACAACGCCGACATACAGGAGCTTCTCTCCTACCACCTTCCAAACTAAACGATCCAGCATCAGCACCACCTCCGCCGTTAGGGCGTGTTTGAAAACCCGCTTTCGGTGAATTTTCGAGCACAATTTTTTGCCGGGCTAGGAAGCGACGCCGACGCGAACCCTTGTGGTTCGCTAGAAGGAGCTGACGACGCACGGCGGAAAATTTGCCGAAAATACGCCGAAATGGGGTTTTCAAACACGCCCTGGGGTTCGCGTGAACTCTAGCGGCTCTTCGAATTATTGAATACAGGTTCTAAGAAAAGGGTGTCCGCCGTGCAGACAATTTTAGAGATGAAGGGGATCACGAAGCACTTCCCCGGAGTACGCGCCCTACACAATATTGATCTGGATCTGCGCGAAGGCGAAATCCATGCCCTTGTGGGCGAAAACGGCGCGGGCAAGTCCACGATTATCAAGATTCTCATGGGCGTACACCACAGGAGCGAAGGCGAGATACGACTCTACGGCAAACCCTGCGACATCAGGGATCCCCTGCACGCGCAAAGCCTAGGCCTGGGCGCGGTGTACCAGGACGTAAACCTTGCGCAGCACCTGTCTGTCGCGGAGAACCTGTTCATGGGCTCCATGCCGCGGAGGCTGCCCGGCATCATCAACCGCGCCGAGATGAACAGCGAAACCACCCGCATAATGGAGTCTATCGGCGTAAAGGTTGACCCGCGGGCGATCATCAGCACATTAAGCGTAGCCCAGCAGGAAATGGTGGCCATTGGCAAGATACTGCGCAAAACGCCCAAATTAGTAATCTTCGACGAACCCACGGCTCTGCTCACCACCGAAGAGACCGAACAGCTGTTCCGGATCATCGCCAAGCTGAAGGCCGACGGCGTGGGCGTGCTGTACATATCACACCGCATGGAGGAGATCTTCCGCATCTGCGACAGAGCCACGGTATTAAAAGACGGCGAGAAGGTGGCCACCGTGGACATAACTGACGTAGATGAGGACAGGCTGATCTCAATGATGGTCGGGCGCAGCGTGCATGACATGTACGGCATAGACCACTGCGAACCCGGCGAGATCGTGCTGTCTGTTGAAAACCTGTCGCGGGCGGGCGAGTTTCACAAGGTGAACTTCCAGGTTCGCCGCGGCGAGATATTCGGCATGTTCGGCCTTGTGGGCAGCGGGCGCAGCGAGATCGTACACAGCATATTCGGCGCGCGCAAGCCCGATTCCGGCAGGGTGCTGCACAACGGCGAGGTGGCCAACTACAGAAACCCGCGCCGCGCTATAAAGGCGGGCATGGCTCTTATCCCGGAGGACCGCAAGGGGCAGGGGCTGGCTCTTGGCCTGCCGATAACTGACAATACCAACATGGCGTCGATGGAGCTGATCTCCTCCCTTGGGGTGCTGGACACCCGCAAGAGCATCGGCACGGCGCAGACATATGTGGACGCTCTGCAAACCAAGACCCCCAGCGTGTTCCAGCTTGTGAAGAACCTTTCCGGCGGCAACCAGCAGAAGGTTGTTATCGGCAAGTGGCTGGCCGCCGGCAGCGACCTCTTCGTCTT
Organism: Defluviitaleaceae bacterium; assembly: GCA_009780445.1. Classification (GTDB taxonomy): domain Bacteria; phylum Bacillota; class Clostridia; order Lachnospirales; family WRAA01; genus WRAA01. Next base: position 4,237 of record WRAA01000082.1, on the reverse strand, counting down.
TGACGAACCCACAGTGGGCGTGGATGTCGGCGCGAAGTTCGAAATTTACAAGGTCTTTGAGAACCTTGTTAAGCAGGGCAAGACCCTTGTTGTAATATCGTCGTACCTGCCCGAGGTTATGGGGCTGTCTGACAGGCTCCTCATCATGTACGAGGGCAGGCAGATGGCCATACTCAAGAAGGATGAGTTCGACGAAGAGCGCATCCTGCGCCTGGCTTCCGGCATTAAGTGATAGACCTCTTGCCATGAAAGGAATCGTTCGCTATGAATGTTATTGCTGGGAAACGTTTAAAGCTGTGGTCGGGAAGCGGCAAGACGGAGATCTTCCTGGCGGCGGTGCTGCTTGTTCTGTTTGTGGTGTTCGGCACGCTGTCTCCCGTATTCCTCACCACCTTCAACCTCATGAACCTGCTGCGCCAAACCGCAATTGTCGGCGTGGTGACGATCGGCATGGTGTTTGTTATAATATCGTCCGGCATAGACCTTTCCGTCGGCTCTGTGGTGGGCTTCTCCGGGGTTATCACCGCCACCGCGCTTGTGGCCGGTGTGCCGATACCCCTGGCGATACTCGCGGCCGTGTCGCTTAGCGCGCTGGTGGGCTTGGTGAACGGCGTGCTTATTTACGACGGCAAGGTTCCGCCGTTTATCGCCACCCTTGGCACCATGGCGGTGCTGCGCGCCGTGATCATGCTGATAACCGGCGCGCAGATGATCTCCGGCCTGCCGCGTGAATTCCTTGTGATCGCGCAGGCCAGCCTCTTCGGCATACCGATACTGGCGGTGGTCTGGATCGCCCTCACCGTTGTGGCCTTCCTTGTGATCCGCACGACGGTGTTTGGCCGGAGCATCTTCGCCTATGGCTCGAACAAGGAGGCCGCCCGCCTCTCGGGCATAAACGTGCGCCATACGCTCTACGGCGTATACATGTACTCTGCGGTGATGTGCGCCATTGCTGGCGTGCTGCTTACGGCGCGGCTGTCCAGCGCGACGCCCACGGCCGGCAGCGGGTTCGAGCTGGATGCCATCGCCGCGGCGGTGGTTGGCGGCGCGAGCCTCAGCGGCGGCGAAGGTTCGATCCTCGGCGCGTTTCTCGGCGCGCTGATGATGTCCACACTGCGCCAGGGCGGCACTCTCATCGGTCTCAACTCATTCATCATGGAAATTATAATCGGCTCACTTATCGTAGTGGCGGTGCTGCTGGATCAAGTGCGCAAAAGACGCGGAGGTCAAACCAGATGATCTACAAACAGGTGTCAAGCATCAAGGAACCCATCAGCGCAATCGGCATCGGGTGCTGGAACTTCGGCGGAGGGTGGGATTCCTCCTGCGAGAAAAATTCGGTCAGCATGGTTCACGCGGCTCTCGACGCCGGAATCAACCTCTTTGACGTCGCGCCGGTCTACGGCTACGGCGTAAGCGAAACCATTCTCGGCAAGGCCCTGCAAGGCCGCCGCGACAAGGCCATAATCGCCACAAAGGCCGGCATAAAGTGGGACGATTCAAAGAATACCCGGTTCGACCTAAGCAAGGACAGCATACTCTCCGAAATAGAAGATACGCTGACACGGCTCGGAACCGACTATGTTGACATCTACCAGATGCACTGGCCGGATCCTTCCACCCCGCTCAGCGAAACCGCCGAAGCCCTCTCACAGCTTCGCAAGAGCGGTAAGATCCGCTATGTGGGTCTCTCGAACTTTAGCCAGGCCGATGTCGAAGCCCTGATGGGAATGGTCGGCGTGGAGTGCCAGCAGTCCCTGTACAACATGCTGGAGCGCAACCCTACGAGCTACCACGAGATCCCGCTGGTTTACCGCACAGAGGATGAAGTTCTGCCGAATGCGGAGAAGTGGGGGCAGGCCTTCCTGCCATACAGCCCGCTGTTCCAGGGGCTTCTCGCGGGCAAGTTCACCGACGGCATAGATTTCAGCCGCAAGGATGTCCGCAGCAGCAACCCAAAGCTTGTCGGCCCGGAGTTCCGGCGTTACCTCGCCGCCGCCAACGAGATCCACAAGATCGCCAACGAGCTGGGCAGGCCGATGGAACAGCTCGCCCTCAACTGGCTTCGCCAGAAGTCCGGCGTAACGTCCATAATCTCCGGCGCGAGCAGCCCCGCGCAGGTCGGCACCAATGCCGGATCCTGCGAATGGGATATCAGCGAGGCCGACATGGCACGGCTGGACGCTATCGTGGAACCGTTTAAGTACGCTTGATGGCGGCAACCTCTTTCGAGCAAGCCTTAAAGACATATTTCGGCTACGATTCCTTTCGGAGCGGGCAGGAAGTTCTTATCGCAGACACCATGGCTGGGCGCGACGTGCTGGGCATCATGCCCACGGGCGCGGGGAAGTCGGTGTGCTTCCAGATCCCCGCGCTTATGAGCGGGGGCGTTACCATTGTGGTTTCGCCCCTTATTTCGCTGATGCAGGATCAGGTCAGCTCCCTTGTGCAGTCCGGCATTGCGGCGGCGTACATCAATTCGTCCCTTAACGAGCGGCAGATGGCCAAGGTCTTGAACAACGCCGTAAACGGAGAGTACAAGCTGGTGTATGTCGCGCCGGAACGCCTGTTTGCGCAGGATTTTCTGAACTTTGCCGTGTCTGCCGATGTTTCGATGCTTACGGTGGACGAGGCGCACTGCATATCGCAATGGGGGCAGGACTTTAGGCCGAGCTATGCGCGTATACCGGAGTTTGTGCAGCGTCTGCCGCGCAGGCCGGTCATCACCGCATACACAGCCACGGCCACGCCCCGCGTGCGAAGCGACATCGCAGACTTGCTGGGTCTGCGCGACCCCAGGGTGCTGGTGTCCGGCTTCGACAGGCCAAACCTCTGCTTCGAGGTGCGAAAGCCCAAGGACAAGCTTGCCGCCCTGCTGGCACTTCTGGACAAACGGCGCGGAAAGACGGGCATTGTCTACTGCTCCACAAGGAATACGGTTGACGAAGTGTGCGCAAAGCTCAAGAACGCCGGGTACGCCGCCTCGCGCTATCACGCGGGCTTGTCCGACACCGAGCGGCACGACAACCAGGACGACTTCCTCTACGACCACGCACAGGTCATGGTGGCCACCAACGCGTTCGGCATGGGCATCGACAAGTCCAACGTGTCCTTCGTGATACACTACAACATGCCGATGAACATTGAAGGCTACTACCAAGAGGCCGGGCGTGCAGGGCGCGACGGCGAACCGGCGGACTGCATCCTGCTCTACGCCGCCAAGGACGTACGGACAAACAAGTGGCTGATCGAAAATTCGCGCGACAACACCTATGCCGACAGCGCGGCACAACAGCGCGTCAAGCAGCGCGACATCAAGCGGCTCAACGAGATCAGCCTCTACTGCGCCACAAACGACTGTCTGCGAAGCTACATCCTGTCCTATTTCGGCGAGACCCCGCCCGACACCTGCGGGAACTGCTCCAATTGCCTCCGGAGCTTCAAAACCGTAGACATCACCGTCGATGCGCAGAAGATTCTGTCCTGCGTATTCCGCCTTAACGAGTCCTACGGCATGAACATGGTGGTAAGCGTCCTGCGCGGTAGCAAGAGCGAGAAGGTAACGCGGCCGGGCCTGCACCGCCTTTCCACCTACGGCATCAGCGAAAAGTCCGACAAACGCCTGCAAGAGATCATCAACTACATGATCCTCTCCGGCTATCTCCGCAAAACGGCGGACAAGTTCCCCGTCCTGCAGCTTGGCGAACGCGCCGTATCCGTACTGCGCGGCGGGGAAAAGGTGTTCATGAAGATTGCCCGCGCCGAAAAAGCCGTAATCGAAACCGTACCCGAAGCCGTACCCTCCGTACAGCGCGGCGCGGCTTCCGATGGCATCAATGGGGATCTTCGGGCAAGGCTCAAGGAGCTTCGCCTGAAAATCGCGCATGAACAAGGCGTGCCTGCTTTCGTAATTCTGCACGACAGCACCCTGACGGATATGTGCGCCAAGCTGCCCACAACCAGGGAGGAGCTGCTGGGCGTGTCCGGCATCGGGCAGAAAAAGGCCGATTCCTACGGCGGCCGCTTCCTGCAGTCCATATCCGAGTACCTAAATTCGCGCTAGGGAACCGTTTACAGTTCATAACTAAAAGACCTCTCACGGCGTTGCCATGCAGAGGTCTTGCAGTATAAAGGTCTAGGGCGTGTTTGAAAACCCCATTTCGGCGCATTTTCGGCAAATTTTCCGCCGTGCGTCGTCAGCTTTTTCCTACGCTGACGCTCCGGATGCTAGACGTGT
>WRAA01000081.1 GCA_009780445.1 Defluviitaleaceae bacterium | reverse complement strand
TTGTCGAAAGACAAGGAAGTGACGACGCCGCGAACCCGAAGTGGTTCGCAAGGAGGAGCTGACGCAGGATTTCGGCAAAAAGACCGCGAAGGCGCATTAAATTTAGTATTGGAGGAGCACTAGTCTCTTGGAAATGTCGGCGACATTTCGCGCAGACGCTTCACGATTGGTACAAGCTCTTCGATAACGGTGTCCACGTCGTCCTCGGTGCTGAAATAGCCCAGGGACATCCTAAGCGAGCCGTGCGCCTTGGAGTGTGTAAGCCCCATGGCCATAAGCACAGGCGAAGGGTCCAGCGAACCCGACGAGCAGGCGGAGCCTGACGAGCAGTAGATCCCCTTGTGTTCCAGCAGCAGCAGCAGTGATTCGCCCTCGATAAACTCGAAGGAGATGTTGGCAATGCCCGGCACGCTGTTCGTGCGGCAACCGTTCAGATACGTATGCTCTATGCGCGAGAGTATGCCGTCCACCAAGCGGTCCCTAAGAGCCGCCAGACGCGCCATCTCCGCCCCCATATCCTCCGTGGCAAGCTCGATGGCCTTGCCAAGAGCCACAATACCAGGCGCGTTGTGCGTGCTTGCGCGAAGGCCGCGCTCGTGGCCGCCGCCGTACAGCAGGCTGCATATCTTCACGCCCTTGCGTATATACAGCGCGCCAACGCCCTTGGGCGCGTGGAACTTATGCCCGGACAGCGAGAGAAGGTCAACATTAAGAGCCTCCACATCCACCGGGATATGCCCCACGGCCTGTATCGCGTCCGTGTGGAAGTAGGTTCCCTTCTCCCGCGCTATCCGGCCAAGCTCGGCAATGGGATGCTCCGTTCGGATTTCGTTGTTCACGAACATATCCGACACCAGGATCGTATCCGGGCGCAGTGCCTTGCGCAGGTCGTCCGGGCTTACAAGGCCTTCGGGCGACACGGGCAGGCGCGTGATCTCGAAGCCGATGTTCTCCAGGTGCTTGCAGGTGTTAAGCACCGCGGGGTGTTCGATAGAGCTGGTGATGATGTGCTTGCCCTTGTTTGAGTTTGTGTTGGCGATACACTGCAAGGCCCAGTTGTTGGCCTCTGTTCCGCTGGAGGTGAAAAATATCTCCCGCGGCTGTGCGTTAATGGCCTTTGCAACCTTTTCGCGTGCGTCGTTTATCGCGCCCATGCTCTTGCGGGCAAGGGAGTATACAGACGAAGGGTTCGCGTATTCTTCGCTAAGCTGGGGCATCATTTCGTCGATAACTTCCCGGCGCACCTTTGTTGAACCGGCGTTGTCCATGTATATTACCTTTGACACGTAACTTCCTCCTTGTTCAGCGCCGACAAATATTCCTCCGCCAGATCCGCCAGCTTGGTATTGTCGATCACGTTGTTCAGAGATCTGTACATCTTCTGCCATATCGGCCGGGTGACGCAAGACACGCACCCAACCCCTTCGCAGTCCGGATCGTCCGAGATGCAGTCCACCGGCGCCAGCGAACCCTCGAGAGTGCGCAGGATGTCGCCCATGCTGATGGTCTCCGGTGGTTTGGCCAGCACATAACCGCCGCCGGCCCCGCGGATGCTCCTGACAAGCCCCGCCTTGCGCAGGGTGGACAGCAGTTGTTCCAGATAATTCTCGGAAAGCTCGTTGCGCTCAGCCACGCTTCTAAGCGACACACTGCCGCCGGACTGATGCGCGGCTATATCTATCATCGCAAGCAGGCCATACCTTCCTTTTGTGGATATCTTCATCGAAATCACCCCTTGGATAGTGATAATAACAGCCTTTCCTCTTCCACTATGATACCGGATAAACTCCGTAATGTCAAGCGGTTTAATAGGAATTATCAGGGATTCGACGGCAAAGTTTAGCTTGACAATACGTGTGCTATGCGATATTTTAACAGTGGGGCAATATGTCACTAATTTGGTCAACAGGAGGGTACACATGATCTCAGCCAGCGAATTCCGCAACGGCGTAACAATCGAAATTGACGGCGACATCTTCGTAATCATCGACTTCCAGCACGTGAAACCCGGCAAGGGCGCGGCCTTTGTTCGCACAACTCTGCGGAACCTAATCTCCGGCGGCGTAACCGAACGCACATTCCGCCCGACGGAGAAGTTCCCCAAGGCGCACATAGAACGCCGCAACATGCAGTATCTCTACAACGACGGCGAGATCTACAACTTCATGGACAACGAATCCTTCGAGCAGATCGGCATTAACTCGTCCGACGTGGGCGACAGCCTAAAGTTCGTGAAGGAAAATGAAGTTGTGACCATATTGTCACACAGCGGGAACGTGTTCGGCATCGAACCTCCGCTGATTGTCGAGCTTGAAGTCGCCGACACCGAACCCGGCTTCAAGGGAGACACCGCCACGGGCGCGACAAAACCCGCGCTTCTGGAAACCGGCGCGAGCGTGAAGGTCCCCCTCTTCGTAAACGTGGGCGACAAGCTGAAGGTGGACACCCGCACGGGCGAATACTTAGGCCGCGCATAACACACAATAACGCACTCCGCATAAACAAGGCTGTCTCACTAAAGAATTAGCGCGACAGCCTTGTTATATGTACCTGTAATGCAGGCAACTGTAGATTAGCAAAGGGATGTGTGCCGATGAAACGAGTAAACATCATGACTTCGTGCGACAACAATATTGCGTTGTTCATTATGCCCTAGCTGGCAAGCATAGGGGTAAACTTGCGGGAATACGACGTACATTTCTTCCTGGTCCACTTTAGGATCACCGCTGAAAACGTAGCAAGGATACGGGATTATGCCGAAACATTTGAAAACATTTCGTTCTGCGAAATTGTTATAGACGATGTAGAGCCGTATCTGGAGCTGGCACGCCACGGGTGCGAACATCTCTTCCCCGCAGAGGCCTACTTCTGCCTTTGCTGTTACAAGCATCTCCCCCCGGAGGTTGACAGAATACTGTACATAGACGCAGGAGACATAATAATCCACGGAGATATATCGGAATACTATTTCGACGATTTTGAAGGCAAATCCTTCATCATTACGGCGGGAAATTTTGTGATATCACCACCCGGAGAAACTCGGCGGCTGTATGTCCATGAAGATTTTAGCGACCCACACCATATGCTTAGAATACGTACGGACTACATAAATTCCGGCTGTTTCGTGATAAACCGTGAAAAACTCCGGTCCGGTGAAGAAAGCTTGATAGATGATTATCTGTACCTGGCCAACGAATTGCTGGGCATGGAGCCTATTCAAGGATTTGACGCAGCCTACCTCGGTGATCAGGGCTTGCTGGGGATAGCGTTTTTTGGAGATATGAAATTTTACGGACATGAGACAGGGTTCAAACAAAGCGCCGTCTACCAGCCTGATAAGGTTGCACCACATAAATATGCCAAGAATATATACCGGCCATATAATTTTCCGCCATGGGTTGCCGAAATAGCTGAATATACGCCGCGAGTACTTCACTTTATAGGCCCCGCACCAAAACCTTGGCGATATATATATTCCGACAATGATGCGGATAACCCTGATTATGCGGGTACACCGTTCCACCTATCACAGGGAGCTATCAATACATATCAAGTTTGGTGGCAGTATTGTGAAATGACCCCAATTTATGAAATGGCAACAGTAACGGCCGAAGCATCTGTCAGCGCGCTGAAAAAGCACTACTTCCCCTTGTTTAAGCAATTTAAGACACTGGAGCAGCAAGTACACAAAATAATCTCTAATGCGCAGGGACAGAAGAACGGTCAACAACACAACACGCCAATGAATTCCTACAGGAAGAAAGGCAAGCATAAGAAGAAATAGAACCACTTGGCGAAGGCAGGCTTATTTATTGCAGCAGATCTTTCAAAATTACGGCCAGCTCGCTGTCCTTGTTGAAGGTTGGCAGGTAGGCGTACTTTTCGCCGCCGTGCCGCAGAAAGGTTTCGCGGCCTTCCGCGCCCAGCTCCCATATTGTCTCGATATTGTCGGCGACAAAACCCGGGGCGGCTACGAGAAGCCGTTTCACGCCCTTTTGCGGCAGTGTGCGCAGAAGGTGGTCTGTTGTGGGCAACATCCACAGGCCGCGGCCGAACACTGACTGGTATGCCATAAAGTGCGGGATGTCCCCGGCTTGTTGCATGATTAGGCCGGTCGTCCTCTCGCACTCGAAGGGGTAGCGGTCTCCGTCTGTGACGTAGGACTGCGGAATGTTGTGGTAGGAGAACAGCACGCCGTCGAGGCCCAACTCCCGCACGGTCTGCCTGATCCTGTCCGCGAAGTAGGTTATGTAGGCCGGATGTTCGCCGAAGGAGGCGACGAAGCGAAGGTCGATGATTCTTTCGCTCCCTGTGAAGTGCTTGGCAACCGCGTCGAACACAGAGCCTGTTGTGGAGCTTGAGTACTGCGGGTACAGCGGGATCACCGTGAGCTTGCGGACACCGGCGTCCAGCATGGTCTCCAGCACGTCCGGGATGTAGGGTTTGCTGTAGGACATTGCCGTCTCGACAACGGCGTGGGGCAGTTGCCGGCGCAGATTGTCGCGCTGTGCCGTGGTGTACACCGTCAGGGGAGAGCCTTCGTCCATCCGGATCTGCGCGTAGTGCTTCGCCACCTTGTGAGGGCGCGTCCGCAGCACAATGCCGTGCAGTACAGGCAGCCACAGGATGTCCGGCCGCTTGATCACCCGCTTGTCGGAAAGGAATCTCCGCAGGAACTGCCGGATGTCGGCGGGCGAAGGGCTGTCCGGCGTGCCAAGGTTCACCAGCAGGACGCCCTCTTTCACACCTGAAGTCATACGATCGGTTTCTTGCCGCTGTGCGGCTTTTTGCCGTGGAACTGATAGTAGTCCGTCTTGATCATGCCGTTGAAGAGCTTGCGCTTCTTGTCGGCGCGCGCGCCGTAGTGGCGTTCGAAGTCCTCGTCGGAAGTGATGACGTAGACGGACCATGCTCCGTTGCCGCCGAATAGCGCGCCCATCTCGCGGTAGAGCGCGGCGGCTTCCTTCGCGCTTGCCATACGGTCTCCGTAGGGCGGGTTGAAGATGGCCACGCCCGATTCGCCGGGAAGGCGCAGCTTGGCCAGCGGTGTGGCCTCGAATGTTATGCAGTCGTCAACGCCGGCCTTGGCGGCGTTTGCCTTGGCGAGTTCGATTACGGCGGGGTCTATGTCACTGCCGTATATCTGCGGCTCTGTGTCGTAGGAAATGGCGGCGTAGGCGCGGCGGCGTTCTTCCTTCCATACGTCCTCCGGAATTTGCGGCCAGTCCTGGCTCACGAAGCCGCGGTTGAGGCCGGGCGCGATTCCGCGCGCCATCATTGCCGCTTCGATGGGTATGGTGCCGGAGCCGCATACGCCGTCCAGCAGGATGCGGCTGTTCTTCCAGAAGCTTAGCTCGATAAGCGCGGCGGCCAAGGTCTCCTTCAGCGGAGCCGCGCCGGCGTGTTCGCGGTATCCGCGCTTGTGCAGGCCGGGGCCTGTGGTGTCGATAGTGAGGGTGGCTACGTCCTTTAGCAGAGCCACTTGGATCTTGTACTCCGGGCCGGTTTCGTCGAACCAGTCTACATTGTGGCGTTGGCGCAGCTTCTCGACCACGGCCTTTTTCACGATGGCCTGACAGTCCGGCACGCTGAACAGCCCTGATTTCACGGACTTGCCCGTGACGGTGAACTTGCCGTCCTTGGTGATCCAGTCGCCCCAGGGCAGAGCCTTGGTGCCTTCGAACAATTCGTCAAAGGTGGTGGCGGAGAATTCGCCAAGCCGGAGCAGTACCCTGTCGGAGGAGCGAAGCCACAGGTTTGCCCGCGCGATGGCCGAAATGTCTCCGCAAAAGTCCACGCGCCCGTCGGACACGCGTGTCTCGGCATAGCCCATCCGCTCCAGCTCCCGCTTTACCGTGGCCTCCAGGCCGAATGTTGTTGTCGCAATTAAGTCAAGTTTCTGCATATGCTCCCTCATGTGCGAGTTAGTTCATCAGCCAGGCTCGCATGTACTTGTTTTTTAGTGTGCCGCCCAACGCCTTGCCCCACCCAAGCGGATGCCCCTGCGTGCAGACCAAGGTCATACCGTCTGCACTGCCTTGCGGCAGGCTTAGGGTTTCGCCCTTGAGGTACTTGGCGGCCTCCGGGGAGGTGCGGGGGAAATCGGCCGTGCGGATAACGTCGCGGCGTGTTAGAGCCATTGCCAGAGCCTGTGACGGCTCGAAGCGGTTCTTGTGCGTTTCGCCCAGGCGCAGGCCGGTCTTTACGACACGTATGCCATCAAGGTTCGGCATGTCCGCCGGCAGGGTGAACAGCGTATCGCCCATGGCGTACAGCTGTGCGTCCGCAAAAAGGCCGGGTGCCAGAGTTTCCCGCGCAAAGGCGGCAAACACGGCGCGCTGCGCGTTTGCGGCGGGCTTTAGCGAAGCGGAGGCTCTGCACGCCGCGCGTTCGCCGCCGCCAGCCTCCTTCTCGAGAAGTGCCAGAAAGTGCCCTTCGCCGCGCAATTTGTGCGGAAACAGCCGCCTGTAGTACGCGCCGTTTGTGCCGTATCCGGGCGCGAAAGCCTCTGCGCCGCCAAGTTCTATTCGCGCCGCAAAAAAGTCCGCGTGTGCCGCGAGGAAGCCGTCTACGCTGTCCTCGTTCTCCGCGCAGTTGAATGTGCATGTCGAGAACAGGATGCGCCCGCCCGGGGCGAGCATCCGCGCCGCCGCGTCCAGCAAGCCGCGCGAAATTGCGGCGAACTGCCCCGGCTTCTCCGCAGACCAGGCCTTGCGCACGTCCGCGTCCTTGCGGAACATACCTTCGCCGGAGCAGGGCGCGTCCAGCAGTATTTTGTCGAAGAAGTTCGGGAACGCGCCGGCCAGCTTCTGCGGCTCTTCGCACGTGACAACGGCGTTGGCCACGCCGGCCAGCTCCAAATTCTTGACCAAGGCCTTCAGGCGGGACCGGCTGATGTCGTTGCAGACCAGCAAGCCCGCGCCGCCCATCATCCCGGCCAGCTGGGTAGACTTCCCGCCGGGCGCGGCGCAGAGATCCAGCACCCTTTCGCCCGGGCGCGGATCCAGCGCCGCCGCCGCGCTCATTGCCGAAGGCTCCTGTATGTAGTACAGCCCGGCGTGGTACAGCGGGCTTTTGCCCGCGCGAAAGCCGGGCGGCATGTAGAAACCCTCCGCGCACCACGGCACCGGTGTTAGTTCGCGTCCCAGCAAGCCTTCCGGCTCTCCGGGGGATATTTTCAGGCGGTTGGCGCGAAGCCCCGCCTGCGGTTCGTCGCCCATGGCGGCCAAGAACGCGTCAAACTCGCCGCCAAGTTGGCTGCGCATGTTGTCGGTAAACTCAATCGGCAGGATCATTGCAGGCTCATGTCTCCGTGCCGTATCCAGTTCTTCCTGCGCATGGCTTCCGCGATAACAAGGCTTATAACGGCCGGCACGGCAAAGTGCAGCACCGCCATAGGTACAATGGCCGCGTCGCCCATTACGGCGTGTGTGGTGAACTGGCCCACCAGCCCCGACGTTCCCATACCCGCGCCGACGGATGTGGCCTCGATGCCGAACACCGTTGCGGACAAACCGCCGCCGACCGCGCCGGCGATCGTGGGCGGCACCCATATCAGCGGGTTCTTGATAACGTTCGGGAACTGTATCATGCTTGTGCCAAGGCCTTGGCTCACAAGCCCGCCGAACCCGTTTTCGCGGAAGCTGCTCACGGCAAAGCCCACCATCTGCGCCGAACCGCCGGCAAGCGCGGCGCCCGCCGCCAGCCCGTCAATGCCGATGGCAATGCACACGGCCGCGGAGGAAAAGGGTCCCGTCAAGGCCATGCCCACGGCCACGGCGATCAACACGCCCATGGCCAGCGGCTGCAGCTCCGTCAAGTTGTTGATAAACACGCCGACAGCCGCCAGCGCGCCCGCAATAAACGGCGCAAGGGTGATGCCCACGAAACCGCCGGCGAGGATCACAACAACCGGCACTATCATAAGGTCGAACTTGCTGCGGCCTTCAACAAACCGCCCGACCTCCGCCGCGGCAAGCCCCGCCAGCAACGCGCCCACAGGCTCGCCCACGGCGATGCCAAAGCCAGCTCCGGCCGCGCTGATGCTTCCCGCGCCCACAGCCCCGGCCACGGCGGACGACAGCACGGTGAACGGCTTAGCCCCGCGCCCTATGGCCACGGACGCGCCGATGCCAGGCCCCATCATAAACATGGCGACCTGCCCCAGGGTCTGCAATTCATCTACACCAACGATAATGCCGACCTGCCGGATTATCGTGCCCATTATAAGCGTGGCGAACAGCCCCCTGGCCATCGCGCCCAGCACCAGCGATAAATACGATCGTATTCCCACGTCGTTCATCTC